>JAHJDO010000034.1 GCA_018812485.1 bacterium
GAAATCATGAGTTATTTCACTAAATTCGTTTATATATAATGGCTCAAGCTTAGAACCCCTTTTAATTAGTGTTGGTAAAAACCCTTTTTTGCCGAGCCAGTTTTTTGAGGCAATCTCTTTTCCTTCAAGGTATTTTGCAAGCTTTTTTGAAACAGCTGCGTAATAAAGAAGAACCTCAATATCTCCAAATGGCCTCAAAACATCTTTTGTTGTTTTTGCAAACTCAATAATGTCCATACCATTGCCTTAACCTTCTGATTATTTAAATTTTGTTGAAAAAATGGGCCTGTGTTGAATTTCATAATTAGGTTACACTTCTAATATTTGGCTAAATTTCTGATTCTCGGTGATATTATGGAAACATTAACCGAGAAGAAAAGAAAATGGATAATAAGACAATTCAGATCTGGTAGAAGTGTTACTTCCATATCTAGGATACAAAAAGTTAGCAGGCAACATGTATACAGACTAGTTGCTAGGTTCAAAAAAGAGGGAACTACAGCATATAAGGCAAAAAAGGCAGGAAGACACCCAGAACAGATTAACCCTAAGTTTGCTAAAAAGGTGGTTGAGTTAAGAGGAACAACTGATTACGGAAGCGTAAAGCTGCATATTGTCCTCACAAGGACAGGATTTGGCGTATCCCAACGGCAAATTCAAAAGGTTCTTGACATAAACAAGTTGACAGAACCTTGTCTTAAAAGAAGAGGGAAGAGAAGCTATGTTCGTTATCAATGGCCAATAAGCAACTACATGTGGCATTGCGACTGGAGTGAATATAAAGGCAAATGGTACTGCTCCTTTATAGACGATAGAAGCAGAAAGATAATGGCTGCTGGTAAATTTAATAATGCTAATACAAAGAATGCTTTGTTTGTTTTTTATCAGGCAATATTAAATAATGAAGTTTGCCCTGTTGTTGTATTAAGCGATAAAGGTTCTCAATTCTATGCCAGTAAGTATGATAAAACTGGTAAGAAGGGAATCTCTGAATTTGAAAAAGAACTAGAGAAAATTGGGATTGACTTCTGGACTTCAAGAAGAAACCACCCTCAAACAAACGGCAAGATAGAGAAGTGGTTTGATACACTGAAGAAGAGATTTAAGAAACACCCTGACGAAACTTTACAAGACTTTGTAAAGTGGTATAATGAGGGAAGAATTCACCATGCTTTAGCTTATGAAACACCTGAAAAAGTTTACTGGGAAAAACTGTAACCTAATTTCGGAATTGTCACCATATTTCGGAATTATACGTTTTGTCGACTATAAATTGTTTGGTAGTTTCAAAATTAGGCGACAAATCAAGGGAGACTATGGAGGGGTGTTTGATTTATAAAGTTTATAAATGAAATTGTGCGAAGAAAGTGTCACATTATTTTGGAATTATACAGGGTAAAAAAATTAGGGCAACATTTATTAATATGTGTTTATATTTGCTTTAGAAAGAGGGGGTTTCAAATGAAAACAAAAAATATCACTTTAAAGGTAAACTCAAAACTTTACAGTAGGTATATGGAACTCTGTAAACACGAGGGCTGGATAGTATCTCGTCAGTTTGAAAAATGTATGGAAGCAGATTTAAAGAAGAGGCGAGAAAATGTCAAATAATGGTGCTAATTTAGGTTTTGAACAGAAATTATGGTCTGCTGCTGATAAGTTAAGGAGCAATATGGATGCTGCTGAATACAAGCATGTTGTTTTAGGATTAATCTTTTTGAAATATATTTCTGATGCTTTCAAAGAAGTTTATGAAAAATTGAAGAAAGATAAGGACTCAGATCCAGAAGACGTTGATGAGTATGTTTCAAGAAGGGTTTTTTGGGTTCCTAAAGAGGCAAGATGGGAGCATCTTCAAGCTAATGCCAAAAAGCCAGAAATTGGAAAATTTCTTGATGAAGCTATGGATATTATTGAGAGAGACAATCCAACACTTAAAGGAGTTCTTCCAAAGAATTATGCACGTCCTGGATTGAATAAACAAAGATTAGGGGAATTAATTGATTTAACTGGAACAATAGGTTTAGGAGATAAGGAAAACAGAAGTAAAGACATTCTTGGAAGAGTTTATGAATACTTTTTAGGTGAATTTGCCTCTGCTGAAGGGAAGAAAGGCGGGCAGTTCTATACTCCTCGTTCTATTGTTAAATTACTTGTTGGCATGTTAGAACCATATAAGGGCAGAATTTTTGATCCATGTTGCGGAAGCGGTGGAATGTTTGTTCAAAGTGAAAAATTCATAAAAGCACATGGTGGAAGAATTGGAGATATTTCTGTATATGGGCAAGAAAGCAACCAGACAACATGGAAATTATGTAAGATGAATATGGCTATAAGAAGTATTGATGCAAATATCAAATGGGGGGATGCTTTTCATGATGACCAGCATAAAGATTTGAAAGCCGATTTTGTTATTGCTAATCCTCCGTTTAATGATTCAGACTGGAATGGTCAGCTATTGCAAGAAGATGTAAGATGGAAGTTTGGAGTTCCTCCTAAAAATAATGCTAATTTTGGATGGGTTCAACATTTCATTCATCATCTTAATCCTACGGGTGTTGCAGGTTTTGTTCTGGCAAATGGTTCAATGAGTTCTAATACTTCAAATGAAGGAGAAATAAGAA
>JAHJDO010000035.1 GCA_018812485.1 bacterium
AAAGGCTCCTTCACAACATTTCTCGTATAATTCTTCAATACCTTTTGATTTATTGGGACTCAATTCGTTTTTTCTTCCACTCTTTTATTTTTTCATCTATCCGGTTACCCATTTCTTTAGTTATGTGGTATTCTTTAATTTCGTATGCTTCTTCCGGTTTCACACAGCTAAAATCCAGTAATTTCCCCCTAGAAGTGGCATTTATCATAGGTTCAGTATCAAAATATATAAAATCTAATAGTTCATTAAGATCTGTTTCTGCAAATTCCATAGCTCTATTGATTGCACACTTTTCATCTAAATTAGGGGCAGCGCATCTGTAATCATAATCTATTTTTATAGGTTTAAAATCATCATCTTCACTTTTAAAAAAGGCAGCTGAGTTTAATATGGTTGGGTAATCCATCAAATATGGACCGTATTTCCAAAATACCCAATTTGAATCTGTTAACCTCTTATTGAATAATCTCTTGTAAAAGATTTCTGATAGATAAGCTAATTTTATTAACTTGGTTCTACCAAGATAATAATCTTCAAGCTGCTTGAATTCCTTTGCAATTACATATAGGAGATCTTGGATTTTCATTTGGGGGTTTATTTATTATACTAAAATATTCCCATTGAGAACACTAGCCACAGAAAGCTCCGGCATTTTGCCACTTCTTGAATTAAATCTCAAGGAAGTTGTAAATTCTGAAAGTTTCTCCTTTAATAAATCTGATCTTCTATTATAATAGACATAGGAAGTAGCAAGATCTAACAGGAAATTTTTACAGAAAATTCAATAGAAAGAAAAGGAAGGCTGTATATTTATAACTCTTTCTAAAGAGAAATCGCGCTAACAAAGTGAGCCATTAAGAACAAAGGAGAGATGAGAAAAATAATATCAATTAATAACAAAACAGATTATGAAGTTTTCGTTTTCTACAGAAAAATTTGAATTATTGTTAAAAGAACCATCTCGGGATTTATATTTAAATATATTTCCTAAATTTATAATCCTTCTTCCATCTTTATCCATGCAATTCAATACCAACCATATTTCATAATCATCTTTATTTTTTTCGCCAAACTCCACTTCATATTTACTAATATTAAAAGAATTAACTTCATTTTTTGAAGCTTTGGCTTCTACATATTTAATCTTTTCATCTATTTTATAATAAATATCATACCCATAACCATCATTTCCAGAAGGATTAACCCCCGCTTTTTTTGCATTTGATGATACCCATCCAACGGATTTTTCACCATACTTCAACTTTAATCTCTCATAGAGTATTTTTTCTCCTATAATTCCTATCTCTTCTTTCTCAGTTTCGCTAACTCTTCTACCATGAATCGTTTTTTTCGTTTTCTTTTTTTCGTTTGTAGACTCGGGTTCTAGAGGTCTTATTGGTTCCACCTTTTCTATTGGTGGAGGATTATCTCTAACTTCATCTCCAACTTTTTTTATCTCATCAGCCAATTTTTCTTCTACAGTTTTTTCTTTTTCTTCCAGCGATTTTTGTTCAATCGTTTTATGAGTATTTATAAAGTCAGTTATAAGTTCAGACACATTCCCAAAATAAATCAAAGATTCTTCTTCTAAACTTAAAGAATCTAAGAACCCATTTATTTCACTTTCGTCAAAGTTTTTTCTTTTCAACTCTTCAAGTATTCTTTCACGATTTTGAGAGTATATCTTGCTTATCTCAATATCTTCCGGGTTCTGTAGCTCTTTTTCTTGTATTCCATATTTATTTTCAACTAACCTGTAAAAATATTTGTTTATATCAATAAATGTAGTGTTGGGTATGTCAAAATCATAGGAAGTATACTCAAAAATTATTCTCTGAAATTGTTTTTGTTTTTCCAATTCCCCCTTAAATCTATTGTATAAAGCGACTTTAAACTTTTGTTCATAAGAAGTTGATACCTTTTTAAGCTCTAATTGTAAATGGCCGCTAAAACCTATCTTTTTACTAGATATTTTATTGAAATCCTGAAGATTTATTTTTAGGTGACTAAACAATTCTTTAAAGACAGAATAATTATCTGGGCTACTATAATTGTCATAATCAATCTTGTTGTATGTCTCTTTTGAGATATCACAAATATCAGATTTAATGTTCTGCAATAATTCTTCCTCTGTTTTGATTTCTTCACTCAATAGTTTACCTTTAATGCTAAAAATAGTTTCCCAAAATGATATTTTACTAGTTAAAATCAATCCTAATAAAGATTTACATTCTTCTAATCTTATTAATGCTTCTTCACCATTAAATTTTAAAAAACGTTTTCCTCTATTACTTTTTTTTGATAAGAGTTCTTTAATACTCATTTCAACTGCATTCTCTACTATTTTAAAGGTATTTAGAATTGTTTCAGAAATAGAATCACAAAAATCATCATCTTCTAAGAGGTCATTCAACTTATCTATGTCTTTATTAATTTTAATGTAAACTTTCTTTTTCTCACGCACTGTCTCATTTACATCTATAATCAACTCGGGTATATCTGATTCGACTTCTATATCCGAGCAAAGTAAGATATTAAGATTTTTTAATGCACGTAAATTCTCCCCCTTGGTATCTTTTTCCATTCTGTAAAAGTAGACATATGGTTTAAAGATCTCTAATTCATTAAAAAATTCATCATTCAGCTTATGTAAAGCAAAGGATTTAATTTTTATGTTAAGGGCATCTTCTGTTAATTGATTTACGCCTAATATATGCTCTACTTTTTTTGCACCTATTTTACTAGCTATGCACAAAATTGGTTTCCTTTTACGAATTGATTTAGGAAAGTTTATATTTTCTAAGTAAAACAACTCTTTTATTGGATAGTATCTCTTTATGTTATCGCATTCTCCTAACAACTCTCCTTCTTTCATAAATTTAATATAATTCTCATCTTGTCTGTTTAAATTATCAATAGACATATCTCTTACAAGCTGGGTATAGAAATTTGAGGCCCTTTTTCCTTCAGGATCTTTATTAGGTAAGTCCAGCAAAAGAGAATAAACCTTACTCCAACTCAATTCTTTCAATTCATCAATAATCCCTATTTTTGAGAATAATAAATCTATATCCTTTATGTCGATTTGTTTTTTCTTTAAAATTGGGTGGTTGGGGTTATACTTTGGCAATTCTATTAAAGGTGAAAGACTTATACTTCTTGAATTACAACAATTAGAAGGAACTTCTTTTTTACCTGTTAATGTTGGAATCCACGATTTAGTTTTTAGTATCCATGATAAATATGAGGGGATTTTGGGGCCGCTTATTTCCCGATATTTTATTTTTTTTGAGAGGGATAACAAAACTTTAGAGTTAGTATTTATTTCTCTTCCCTCTCTTATAATTGTATTTAAATTACTATCTTTAATAAGCCAAGCAAGGATATACTCGCATTCTGCTTTTTCTAATATTTCATCAATAAATGCAATAGTTTGTACTGTGATTTTTGAATGCCGATTTATATCTCGTTTTAATACTGCATAGTCTTGAAATACTTCATTATCTAATGTCAAAGGATAGTCCAAGTTTTCAAGAATAAAAGTTTCATAATCAGAATAGTTCTCTTTCAATTCTTTTAATATAAATCGGGGATATATAGACACACCTAACCAAATTAGAAACTCTTTTATTTCCTCTTCATCAATATTTAACCCAAGTGTATCGTTCTTAGCTAAAAAGATTGAGTGATCAGAACCAACATCTTTTAATAAGTTATAAGATATTTCCCCAAAATTATATTCTCTACCAAAATAAAGCTCTTTTGCATCGAAAATCTCTCCTTTGTTATTAATGAGCGGGACTTGGATATTTTCTGGGAATTTTTCTTCTTTTTTATCCCTGTAGATATCAAGTAAGATCTTTAATAATTCTTGTACTATGCTTATTTTATTATTTTCTTTTGTTAATCTTTCCTTTGCAGAATTAATTATAGCCCTTCCAAGATCAATAAAACGATACTCTTGAACATCGAAAAAAGATAATTGGGATATTAGTTCTCTTGATGTAGATGTTCCAAATTCGCTATGAAGTAGTTTGGTTAACTCTGAATCAATGAATTTTAAAGAAATCCAATCTGGCAAAGATATATCCAAACTGGAGTCCGGTGGCAAAACCAAATCAAAATCAGACTTCACAACATTTTTTTTATTATCAATAAAAAGGGAAGGCCTATCCCCTTTGTAATCCCATCCAAATAAGGAAGAATTATTTTTACAGATTGCAGCAATTAACTTAGCCCTCTCCTGCATAGTTAATAAACCAGAAATTTTATTTAATTTTGAGGTTAGTTCTTCCTTAGAGTATTCTCTAATTTCCAATTTTCTTATTAATTCCTTAATTGATGAATCTTCTGTGTAAATGCAGAGGTCTTTAAATTCTTCATAATTCACTAAAATATTGTTTAGTTCTTTGATACCATAGTCACGAGCATTTAACGAGTTTAAGTAACTTTTTTTAGTGGGAAGCAGTTCTTTATCTTTAATCTGCTGAATTAATGAATCATAAAAACCCATCTTATCGACAGTTTCACTAAAGTCCCCTTGTTTAGCAAGGAATTTTAACCTATCCCAATTTACTTTATCCTTATTTAGTTCTATTGCTAATTTTACTAATAATTCAGAGAGTTCATTAAGAATATACTTATTTATCTCATCCTCTATAATATAGTTTCTACTATCATCCAAATTCAAAGTTGCATGAATCAGTATAGGAAATGGAAATTTTTCCTTTGTTATAAAATAACAGAATAGCTTATTAATTGAATCATCAAGTTTTTCGTTAAATGCAATCTTGATGTTGTACTCTTTAGGATCTTCAGTATTTTTAATTAACTCGTCAGGAATTGAGTCCTCTTTAGAGCTAATTTTCCACTCTTTTAATAAATGAGTACCGTCTGTTTGGTCTATAATATCAATTTTTATCTTATCAATGCTTCTCTCTGCAACTATCTTCTTCCTCTTCCATGGCGTATCAATCTCAATCTGTTTTATATTGTTCTGAAATATCAAAGTTTCTGGAGTTAAATCTTCAATCTGCCTCTTTAATTCTTCCTTAACGTCATCATTCAATGTCAATATTACATACGTATCGAAATTGTCATCGATTATTTCTGGTTTTTCTGTCCAAGAGGGGATGGTCAAAACTGCAACCTCATTATCTTCTATTTTTTGTTTTAAAGAAGGCTGGGCGGATAACAATTCATTCAAGAACTCTTTAGCAATATCTTTTGAGTATTTAATTGATAATTCTCCGCTTACAATACATATCTCCTTTGCCCAATTCAGAATAGACCTGAATCCCAAACCTTTGTATCCAATGACCCCATGTCTATGTTTTTTCCTAGTTATCCTTGCAAACCTCAGAGATTCAATCCCATCAGTGCTGAATGGGGATCCATTATTTGCAACTATAAGTTTATTTTCTACTATCTTGATTAAAACGTTTGGTTCTTTAGCATTGTGACTTTCATCGTCAGCATTTTGCAATAGCTCTAATAGTTGTCTTCCATTATATTGCTCATTTAGAGCAATTTCTTGACGATAATCTTGGATAAGTCTTTGGCATCGTTCAAGATATTCTCGTCTAACATCTTTTACTTGTTGCTCTATCCATCTCTTCCAATCTGCCTTGTTCATCTTTTTAATTAGAATACACTGTATTTATTAATAAATCTTACTTAGTTTTCTTACTCCCTTATGAGTATAAATCATATAAAGCTATATTTGTCATTCTACTACTTCTCAATCTAAGCCTCAATAAATTCCCTCAATTTTTCCATAGTAGCCTTAAAAGGTTTTTTCATCTTTCCACATTCAATCCTTCTGATAGTGGTAACCTCCAATTTTAACTTTTGTGCAGCTTCTTTTTGGGTGAGATGCAAATCCAATCTCTTTTTCTTGAATTTCTGACTGAATGTAGCAGGATTAGAGGGATAATCTCTGTATATCAGAACAGCAGGGATTTTTAAATCAAGAACATTTTGCAAATTCCTGACATCTTTATATTGTGGCATGTTTCTGTCCTTCTCCCAGTTTATCACTGTATCTTCATCAACACCTACTAACTTAGCCAGCTCTTTTGCATATAACCCCTTATCCATCCTTGTTTTTCTTATTCTCTCTCCAAGGGTTTGTGGATTTTTGGGATAAGATGGGTTAAAATCGTTCAGGTTAATTGATAATTCAAGTGTATACACTAATGGGGGGAAAAAGTTTGTATTCTGTTCCGCATGGATGTCCCTGTGGTACAGAATGGCAACTTAAATCTTCATGTAGGTGTACTCCATACCAAATACAGAGATACCGCTCCAAGATTTCAGGGCCTCTGCTTGATAGAATAGACATTCACATTGAAGTTCCTCCTATTAATTATCAC
>JAHJDO010000036.1 GCA_018812485.1 bacterium
GGTAAATGACGACCAATACTTTTTATAAAGAGGGCTGATTTCCAACATATTAAAGTCACCTGCGATCAAAACTGCATCATGCGATTCGATCCACTCTGATATAAAACCAGATTCCTTCTTCTGTAATTCTGCCACTCTTCTGACCTCTGATACCCCGCCCATTTTATTATCGATAACAGCCTCTAACCCATCTCTCGGAGTCTCTAAATGTACATTGAAGAAATTTATATATCCGTTGTTTTCTCCTTCTAATTCCAACTCATATTTTGCAACCATCTCTCCACGGCCGCCTAACATGCTCCTGTTCTTTACGTCAACATTCCTTATCTTCAAACGGCTCGCCAGCCCTAAATATTGCTGAAAAGATAAATACCACCCTTCATCCTGGGGCAGTATAAGCTTTAATGCATTTTGGCTGTCAGTATAAACCTCCTGAAACGCAATGATATCAGGCTCGACTTTCGCAATAAACTCAGCTAAAGAAGTTGCATCAACATTAGTACCGAGATTAAAGGTCATAATCCTAAGCTGGTCCTGTGCGTTTTGAGCCTTTTGCCATGGTACAGAAAAAGGCACATTAAATCCCATAATGCAAAAGAAAATCACAGCAAAAGAGACAATATTTACTATAAGTATACCTGTCTTTCTTACAAATAGCCAAATTATAAAAAGGAACCCAAGAGGAAAATAAAGTACCCAAAGGGGCGCCATCTGGAATAGATTAGCCAACCACCCCAATCTTGCCGGCCAATACGGGCTAGCCCATAAAACACAAAGTATCCCAAGATACAATACGGAAAATAACCAAAGTAATGATTTTACTGATTTCATAAAACCCCTTCCTCAATATAAGCAAGGAAATGCCCGCTTGAGCGAAAATTCTGATTAAAGTGTTTCCTGGAACCTAAAAATGCGCTCTTTATGCCGCGCCGAAATATTCTTTTACCTGCATCAAGGTAATCTTTTCTTGTATAACCGCTGATTTTATACCCGTATCCAAATGCATGCACGATAAGTAAATTTAAATCAGGATGTGCACCTTTAGATTTTTGTGCATCTGCAGTTGTATAATAAAAGGAATCCCCTTCTGATGTAAGCCCTTCTTTCATAAGCCAGTCAAGCGCCATAAAAATCGACTCCTTTGCAATCTCACTTCCTGTCAGCATATGGTATTTAACAATCGGTTCTAAAAGCAGCCCTGTCATAAAGGGAGACCCGCCATACTCATCCCGCCTTGCACCTTCTTCCGGATCATGAGAATAAAGGTTATGAATAAATCCTCCTCGTTCAGGCCATTCTTTTTGAGTCTTGTATAAATTCTGCATAAATTGAGACGCCAGATCTAAATATTCCTCGTCATGCGTCAATTCATAGTAGACAAGTATCCCTAAAAATGGAAATGTAAATCTACGTTCAGTAAAAAAACGCTCGTCATTCTTCCTGTAATATGCTTTTTCAATCTCATTATGTTCCTTAATATAGTTTGCCATCCATTTAGCGACTTGTAAAGACCTCTGGTCCCCTGTCAAAAGATAATCATCAGCCATTGCCTGGATAAATACGTATCTAGGATTTTTATGCGGTGTATTACCTTTTTCAGGACCCTCTCTTATAATAATATCATCGCGATACTTTATTGCCTCTTTGCGAGCATCTACAAAATATTCTGGCTCACCTGTACGGACATAAATCTGATAAAATGTATGCACAGTATCATAGAAGAAGTCCTTTCTAACATCCCTTTTATACGGGTCGTTCTTTCTCTTAGAATATACACCTAAAAGTTTTTTATCATATTCCACAAAACTATTTTTATCCATTGGCACTTGCTCATCTACAACCTCGCTATCACAAAGCCATTTAGCAGGAAGCACAATATACGCCTCTGGCACATCCCATGCCACCTCTGTAAGTGCAATATCTTTTGTTTTCCTCGGCTGGCCCCACTTCATTACGACAGGCTTAAATTTATTCCCCTCTTCCATCTTGAGCCTAAACTGCACTAACACTGACCTTATAGAATTATCATAAGGCCATCTTGCAAGTATCTTAGTAGCTATAGGAATTTCAGTCTCCCCGTCAAAAAACACAATATCCTTATCTGACTGCAACTGTCCCACCCCAAAAGGCACTCCAGTAGAAACCAACACCTCTTCATTTAGAGTTTTACCTAAACGAATAACCGTAGCTTCAATAGTGCCCTGTATATGCTGTGTAGCGGCAAAACTCGCTTTGCCAAAAACAACCAAACCAACCAAAACTAAAACAATAAATTTAACCTTCACCATATTTCCCCTTCACATATTGTAGTTGCCCAATTTATTGGGCAATCTCATAATCACGATACTCCCCAGGCTCTCCGCCTTCCCCAGCCTCTGCCGCCTTCACAATATTATACATCTCCCTAGCTGTTACATAATGCAGCTTAAACTTAGCTCCGTCATTATATCTAGTTTCCAGATAATCATACAAATCATGCATAGGTTTACCTAACAAACAATCGAGATTCCTTTCCTGCGCGCCATGCGTATGTACCTTAATAAAAATCCAATCATCTTTGCCTTTAACTCGTATATCCTGCTCCACCCATAAATCCACCCTATCTTTAGTAGGCGGATTTAAACCAGTAATCTCTCCATTCTCAATCTTAGGAAACACCCCAGGTCTCCGAGTCTTCCAGTTTAAAGCAAGCGGCCCCTGAATTATCATCAAATCTCCATTCTCAATATTTCCCACCTTCACATCTACTCCTCTATCATGCGACTTAGGCTTATCTGGATCATCTTTAGCATAATAAATACTATTTATCTTCCGCGTCTGAGTATTGCTAGGCGCTGAAGGTAAGGTAAAATCCGCATAACAACCAAGCTCTTTCAAGATCATAAGCTCATTATTTACGCCACACCATCTCCCATCTTTCCTGGAATTATCTAAGGCCCAATTTCCATGTATAAATCCGAATTTAACTTCGTTAGTTTCTTTATCTCTAGATAATAAGCCATGCTTCTGAAAATCCTTTTTGCCTGTTTCTATCTTTTCTCTCAAACCATCAGGGGTATCATTATCATGGTGTAAATGTATCTCTACCTCACCAAATCCTCTTTTGCATAAGCCGGCAATTTTATCTAAATACTCTGCCTCATACTCCTCTATAGGATAAAAAAACGTATGCCGAGGAAACCGTCCTTCAGAATCTTTATGTCTCTTTGCCAAATTAGGATACCTCTCAACCCAAGCATCTACTCTACTTCTACCTTTACCATTCATCCCCCACTTCGGCTCAAAATGATCCACCACACAAAACACAACATGCCTCATACCGGGAAACTTCCCATCCCTACCCATGCACTGCTTTATATAACTTGGTAACCAGATATCTATATTTTTGTACATAACATTAAACTATCCGAAAAATACTCAATGGTACTACAAAGCCCCTCTTCAAAATCAACAGTAGGATTAAAATTCAACATCTTCTTTATCTTACTTATATCTGCCAGCGTATCTTTTACATCTCCCGCCCGTTTAGGAGTAAATCTCGGCTTTATATCTTTCTTAAGGATCCTATTTACATATTCAACAATATCCAAGACACTATACGCCTCACCACAGGCAACATTAAAGACTTCACATTTTATGCCAGGCGTAGTAGCTGCCTTTATATTAGCCTGAACCACATTCTCTACATAAGTAAAGTCGCGGGTCTGTGTACCATCACCGTGAATAGGCGGATTCTCATCCTTAAGTATGCAGGCAATAAACTTCGGTATTACAACTGCATATTCATTTTCAAGGCTCTGTCTCGGCCCAAAGACATTAAAATAACGAAGATTAACTGTCTCAAGACCATAGATCTCACTAAAGATTCTACAATAATACTCTCCTGCAAGCTTAGTAAGTGCATAAGGAGATACTAAAAGCGGATAAAGCTCCTCTTTTTCAGGTAATTTATCTGTCTCCCCGTAAACAGAGCTCGAAGAAGCAACTACTACTCTTTTAACTTTAGCATCTCTAGCCACATTTAAGATATTCAGTGTCCCATTAATATTCACGTCATTATAAAGCTCTGGATTTCCAAGAGACTTTGGAACACTCCTCAAAGCTGCCTGATGTATCACATAATCCACACCTTGCATACTCTTAGAGACTATCTTTTTATATCTTATGTCTCCTTCTACAAGCTCTATCTTATCTAACACACCTTCTATGTTCTCTATCCTTCCTGAACTGAAGTCATCAAGAACAACTACCTCATCACCATTTTTCAACAGGGCATCAACAATATGCGACCCTATAAAACCTGCACCACCAGTAACTAAAAACTTCATAACTTTCCTCCTTTTTTGTATTACCTATGCGTCCTATCCCACATAACACTCTGTCTTCCCATCAAAAACTTAAAAAACCCTAGTAAAAGAGCTATATTCATTGATACAAAATAATAACAAAATCCAAAGAGCCTTATATGAATGCGCGTATTATTCAAAATCCGTCCTAATAACGCAATTAAATAAAAACTAACCTGTGCTAAAAATAACATCAAATAAATATCTTCTCCCACCAAAAACGCATTTAAAAATAATAACGCTGTTAATAGGAACGGAGCAAACCACCTTAATACCTTATGAGACCAGAATGCAAACGAACTAAACCCATGCAAAGGATTCAAAATCCGCCAGGTCAAAAATAGCGACTGAAAATCTCCTGCGCCGATTCTTATCCGCCTCGCCATCTCCTGAACTATTCCCTTGGCTGTCTCCTCGTATGCAATTGCCTCAGGCTCATACAAGACCTTATAGTTTTTCTCCAAAATCTTCATTGGAATCAAAAAATCTTCTACTATGGTGTCACTGGGGACAGGTGTAAAAAGGCTCTTTCTTATGGCATATATAGCTCCGTTTGCCCCTAATAAAGACCCGCGGCTGCCCTCTATCCTTTTCAGAAATGTCTCATACTTCCAATAAAACCCTTCCAGCTCGCCTATTTTTTTATTATTACCGTTATTATCAAAGCATAATCTGCCGCAAACAGCCCCAACCCTCTCATCACCAAAATTCCTGACAAGTTTTTGTATCGCATCTTTCTTAAAAAATGCATTAGCATCACTTAAGACAATAATCTCATTCTTCGCCTTTGGGATAGTCCTATTCAATGTCTCAGCCTTACCTCTCCTGATTCTATAACCAGCCAATCTTATACCTTTACTGGAATATCTTTTTACTATCTCATTTGTTTTATCATACGATCCGTCAGAGGCTATTATTATTTCTAAACATTTCTTTGGATAATCAAGGTCTAGAAGATTTCCTATCTTGGTCTCTATAACATCTTCTTCATTATAAGCGCTTACTATAATCGTAACCGGCAAAAGCCCATTCGACTTACGAAACTTGATCTTCATGAACTTCCTCAAAGAAAGAAGTATCAGAGGATAGATACAATATACATGTACTATTAAACCTATTATTATCCAAAATAAGATCTTCATTTCACTATCCTTGCTGGTATCCCTACCACTGTTACATTATCCGGTACATCCTTTACAACCACTGCATTCGCCCCAATCTTCACGTTATTCCCAATCTTTATGCCACCCAAAATCTTTGCGCCACTACCTATAAAGATATTACTGCCTAATAAAGGCACCTCTATTGGCATGCCGCTCCTGGCAGCACCTATTACCACTCCGCTCTCCAGCACTATATTCTCCCCACCCTTAACATTGCTATTTATAACAACACCTATCCCATGCATCACGACAAATCCCTTCTTAAAATCCACGCCTCTTCCGATAACACACCCATTTACTAATTTATTAATCTCCAGGATTATCCAGCTAACTACCTCAAGTTTAATACAATGAAAAAACTTAGACATCCTATAAAACACCATACAAGAAGTCCCATCACTAAAAAGGATCTTTAAGAACTCCTTTAAAGAACATTTTCCATAAAAACACTCAGCTTTATAAACTAGATCTTTTATTATCATATATCTCCATCACCCTCCGAGCATTCCCCAACCAAGTATGCTCCTTCAAAACCTTCTCCCTAGCCTTCTCTCCCAACAGCTTTCTCTTACTAGCATCTTTTACTAATATTTCCAATCTTTCTTCCAATGACCTGGAATCTCCAGGCTCGAATAAAACCCCATCCTTATCATCTTCTATTATGCTTTCTATAGGCTTATACTTAGGCGCTACTACAGCCTTTCCCATAGCCATATATTCGAATAGTTTAATAGGAGAACGATACTCATTCGAGCCCGGCACCACACAAATATCCATAATATCAATATAATCAGGTATGCGCTCATACGGAATTGCCCCCGTAAAAACCACTTTCTCCTCTAAGTCTAAACTTTTAACCTTAGACTTTAAACTATCCTTTAATACCCCGTCTCCTATAAGAAATAGACAGGATCGGACCTTCTTAGATACATTACTAAAGGCATCTATCAAGCTTTCAATATTGTGCCACTTTACAAACCAGCCAATAAACCCGATAAGGACCTCTCCATTCTTTTGTACATAACGCGGAATAAATATATCTTCATCTACGGCATTAGGTATAACAAAAACTTTATTGACATCCACACCATGCTGTTTGATTCTCTCTTTCAAGAATTCGGACACCACTATTATTGCATCTGCATTTAAAAATACATATTTCTGAATCCTTCTAGCCAGTCCTACAAAAAACTGCCCCCTCACCCTTTCTTCACCTGAAACTTCATTGGCTTCTAAGATAATAGGGATATTAAACTTCTTAGCCAGCCACACTCCTACAAACGTAAAGAATGCGTATCTTTCATAAATAAAATCAATTCTTTTATGCCTTAAAACTTTCTTAAGTTTAAAATAAACCCTAAAGTTATACCCTATTTCCAAGATCTCAAATAAAAACTGTGGAAGAAACTTACTAAGAAAACTAAAAAACCTGCCTATGCCTTTCTTTTTACCATAGGGATTCCCTCCCTGTGTCTTTTCAGCATCCACCCCGCTGGGAGAAACCACATAAACCTTATTTCCTAACCTCCTAAACCCCTTAATAATATTTGCAACATGCACCCCTTCTGCACCTGTTCCCTGTGTGCGATGATGGTACAGTATATTGCGCATCCTCTTTACTAAGCTTAATTCTTCAAAGAGTTTCTTTGCATTCTTTGTCCAACCATAATTCAAAACATTCTGCCTCAAACCATTCCTGTCCCATTTCTTCTCAAATGCCGCTTCAATTCCATTTTCAAGTTCAGACACGTAACCAGGCCTGACCAAAATCCCTGCGTCTTCAGTCCTAATCAATTCCGGAATACCGCCTACCTTTGATGCAACAATTGCTGTCCCGCACGCCAATGCCTCTAAAACCACATTAGGGCACCCTTCATTCCTGCTTGGCACACAAAGTACATCACAAGAGTTCAGCCATAAAGGAATATCAGAATGCAGCTGCGAACCATAAAATTTAACCCTATCTTCGAGACCTAAAGTCTCAACCTTTGCCCTTAACTCATCTTCTAAGCTACCTCTTCCCACAATAGCCAAATTAATACCCTCAGGTAAATCCTTCATCGCGTCTATTAAAAGGTCTATACCCTTGATCTTTTCTAAATTACCTATATAAAGAATGCTCTTTTTATCCTGCGGTAAACATAACTTATCTCTGGAAGGTATTCTATCTACAGGCCTAAATAAATCAGTATCCACACCATTAGAGATAACCTCAATTTTTTCTTTATCTATCCCGAGTCCTATTATCTTTTCCTTTAAGGCATTACTCACAGCAATCACTTTCTCTGCCCTTTTCAAAGCGTACACGATCATCCTTCTTCGAAAAAAGTACCGAGTCACAACATTCACATCAGTCCCGTGAACTTTCATTACAAACGGTGTTCTAAGAAGTTTGGCTATCAAGGCAGAACCAAAACCATCAGGATACGCCCAGGAGCAGAAAATAACATCAAATTTAAATGTCTTATATATCTCCTTTACCTTCTTAATAACCCCGATAAAAAAGAAAAACCCGTATAATGACCTTAAAATCTTCGGAATGACCAGATATCTCGGATGATGAACCTCTATGCCGTCAATAAGTTCTTTCTCCGGAACATACGCTAATGAATATTTAAAAAACGGCAATGGCGCAACTATCTTTAACTCACACAGTTTAGAAAGTTCTGTAAACTGCTGTTTATTAAACATAGCTCTACTGGGTTCCATAGTATTTGGAAATAGATTACTTATGATTAACGTCTTCATAAAGCTCCATATACTCCTTAGTCATCCTATCTAAACTGAATCTTTCCTTAACTATCTCAAGACCTTTTTTTCCCATCCTGTCTCTTAATTCTTTATCCTTCAACACTTTAATAATTGCTTTGGCCAATTCTTTAGCATTACTCTTAGGTACAAGAACACCTGATTCAGCATCTTTTACAACTTCTTTATTTCCTCCTACATTTGTTGCAACAATAGCCTTCCCTGCTGCCATTGCCTCCAATAAAGTAAGAGAAATACCTTCCATCGTTGATGATAACGTAAATACATCAAAAGCCTTCATTAAATCTTGCACATCATCTCTCATACCCAAAAACAAAACCTTTTCTTCTAGCTTTAAGTCCCTAACTTTGGACTCTAAGCAATCTCTTAAATGACCATCTCCGACAATTACAAGTATTGCATCTTCAATCTCTTTACAAATCAGAGCAAATGCCTCAAGAAGCGTAAAATGATCCTTTTCTTCAGACAACCGCGCAACATTACCAATTACTGTACAGTCTCCAAACTCATTTACACTTCTATTACTCTTACCATTCACACTAACGCCGTTATAAATTACCTTGACCTTACCAGCATCAACTTTATTATGCTTCAAAAGCTCTTTTTTGGCATCTTCAGAAACCGCTACAATCTTTCTATTTAAATTCCATATAAATCTATTAACCTTCTTTTCTGCCCTGCCATGTCTTGTATTAATACACGGTATACCAGCCATCTTTGCAGCAATACCCCCATATATAAGAGGTCCAAAATTATGCGTATGCACCAAATCGATTTTTTCTTTTTTCAAAATCTTAAACAATCTAGCTGAAATCCCAAGATCAAAATCCGGTCCCTTTTCTAGACTAAAGACCTTAATACCTTTATCCTCTGCCTCCTTTGCCAATTCTCCTTTTTTATCAATACAGGCTATACTGGTACGTAAGCCTCTACTATTAAGCTCATTAGAGAGATCTATCACAAGCTTTTCTAACCCACCACATTCCAAATTTAAAACAACCTGCAATATATTCATATTAATTCTTAAAATCAATCGGCACCTCTGATACCGCAACCCTAAATTTACCTGAATCTGCCAAAGGAATATCATCTACAAAATCAATATTAAGTTCTGTCTTATCTCCTAAAACTTTACAGATCTCTTTCTTTAAAAAATCCAGCCTGTCTCTCTTAAGAGGCTTTTTATTTATAATCTTCAAATTAACTCTATCTTTTGATTTCTGACTCACTTGAAATTTTTCCACCTCTTCAAATTCTTTCATAAGATGCGGAAAAAATTCTCCCGGCACAAATTTTCCGTCTAATGTCTGAATAGTATCTAATATCCTGCCCTCTACATCCTCTATCAAAGGCAAGCCTCTTCCACAATCACATTTTCTCTCACTATAAACTGCCAGATCTCCTGTCTTGTATCTAATAAAAGGCATGGCATAGTTATGCAAGTCTGTTATAACAACTTCTCCTATCTCTCCGTCTTTAACAGGCTCACCATCCTTTAAAATCTCCACATAAAGATTATCTACGTTGAGATGCAGGCCATTATGCTTCTCACACTCTGCACCTATAAGCATAAACTCCCTGTTTCCATAAGTATTAAAGACCTTACCCCTAAAGACCTCTTCTATTAACTCTCGCTGGTATTCATAGAGTTTTTCAGCCGCACTAATAATAGATTTAACCCTGACACATTCTTTACCGCTATCTTTTATAAATTTTGCAAAGTTATAAAGTGGTGTAGTGTATCCGACAATTGCCTCTGGCTTAAACTTGTTAAGTTCCTTAAGATATTTATCCATCACTATTTTATTTAAATGGAACGAATTCAAAATCTTTTTCCTTAATATAAAATTATGCAATAATTTCTTGTGCTTTTTAAAAATTGACTCCGCACCTATAGAAGCACCCCATATATATAGAACTTTTCTACCATCCTCGCATCCGGCCCACTTGTACCCACGCATTGCAACAGCAACCCTCCAATCATAACTATCCCTATCATGTGCAAATTGCAATGGTACACCTGTTGAACCCCCTGTTGCCTTTTTAATCAGCCGATCTCTAAAATTCTCTGCAATCATGCTCTCTCTATTATTCTTTATATCTTCCTTGGAAATAACAGGTAATTTCCTGAAATCATCATAACTTTTCATATCTTTAGGCTTAAGTTTAAGACGTTTAAAAATCTTCTGATAATACGGCACATTCTGATAAGAGTGGTACAAAAGTAACATCAACTCTTTCTGTTGCTTCCGCAATAAATCTTCTCTTGAACACCACTGATTCTTCTCTAATTCTTTCAAATACAATAACGTCCTACGCTTTCTTAAAAATGTTTCGTAAAAAGGGAGTATCTTATCCCTAAAGAACTTCCCGTATATATTGCCCAATGTACTCTGAAATATCCGAACAATTAACCCTATATGGTTTTTACTCAAAATACTAAACGGAGAATACAGCAATGACTTTATCTCATGTATAAATGCATCTTTTATATCGCCGTTCACAAAATACGCCCAACCTGCGTAAAAATACCGCGAACTATATACTTGCATCTTCAAAAGTACATGCCATTTTAAATGTTTCCTGATAACTGCCATCTCATTAGAAAGCATCTTTTTTGCATTGGAAGGAGAACTAATTCCATTAGCTTCAGACCTAATCCTTACAAGTGTCTTATTTATGTACGTTGCCTTACATCTTTTACTAATCCTAATCCACATATCCCAATCTTCCACTGCCTTAAATTCAGGCCTCTCATCAAAAAGCCCCACCCTATCTATACATTCTCTCCTAACTAAAACACTCGAATTACTAAACACATTCTTAATAAGTAATTCCTTATAGGAAATATTTCTTGTCCTTTTTATCCGACCGTTAATTGTATGGTCTTTACAACCTACCAGCCCTATTCCATCATTCATCTCTTTTATCTGCGTTTCTAATTTCTCTTTTAACCATATATCGTCCGCATCCAGAAAAGCAATATATTCACCTTTTGCCATTTTTATACCTAAATTCCTCGCACTCGCAGGCCCACCGTTTTCCTTGTATATGTATTGAATCCTATCTAAATATGGCGTAAGCACTTCTTTTGTATTATCAGTTGAACCGTCATCTATAACTATAATCTCAGTATTTGTATAGGTCTGCTTAAAAACAGACTCCAACGCCTCTTTTATATACTTATCTGCGTTATACGTAGGAATTATTACACTAACTAATGGTCTTTTCATTTTTTGTCATTGCGATGCGCCTCCGGCGCAGAAGCAATCTCCCTATACATCTCAATAATCTTCTCTACCACAACATTCTCTGAAAAATTCTTTATAGCCTGCCTTCTCGCTCTTCTACCTTTATCCTTTCGATAACTCTCATCCATATATTTTTCAAGAGCCTTAGCCAATTCCCCTTCTTTACTCATATCAATACTCTCTCCGCCATCACCTACCATCCATTCAACGACAGGATGCTTGTTTACTATTGAAGGCAATCCGGAAGAAAGCGCCTCTAAAAGTGCAATAGGCATCATTTCTTTGAGAGAGCATAAAGTAAATACATCAGCAATTCTATAAATTTCATTCATCCTCTCATGAGGAAAATCAGTCAAAAATATAAATCTATCTTTTAATTTTTTTCTAGCCATAGCCTTAAGTTCATGAGTCTGATCCGTAGAGGAGCCAGCCACAACAAGAAAGCCCTTTGTTTTAACCATTTCATTTATCAAATAATCAATCCTCTTATGAGTACTTTTTATAGCCGCAACACACAAAACCACAAAAGCATCCCCAGGAATCCCAAATCCTTCCCTCATATCCCTCCTCACCAGATTGTAGGGGAGGTTTAAACCTCCCCTACAATCTGGTGCTGCCAAAGGCTTAAACCTTTCCGTATTCACAAAATTAGGAATAACAAACGATTTTTTCCCATTAAGCCCAGCCATCTTAGCCTCTTCAAGATGCAAAGGTGCAAGATGCTGCAGATAATCAAATTTCTTAATAAATTCAAAATCTTCCTCCGTACCATGTGCCAAAATAACCTTTGATTTTATGAGTCCAACTTTCTTCGCTATTCTTAAAATATTTGCTACATCAGGATCCTGCGTATGAATAATATCGAATTGCTTTAGCATAGCCTCAGGAAGAAAATTGAAAGCGAATGTAGTTTGCTGCATTTGAAAAGCCGAACCTAAACCAAAATGCCAACTAAAAGACGGCAAAATGTTAAGGAGGCTTTTCGATAATCTTGAGCCACATCTAATACAAGAAATATTTTTTTCAAAACCATTCTTTTTTATTCCGCTTCCTTTATAAAGCATGATGTGTACATATTTTTCCTTAAGGGCATGAGATAAATCATTAGCCCATGTTTCAACCCCCCGTTTAATATGTTCGAGTCCTGAAGAAATGACGCAAATGTTGAATTTTTCTTTTCTAATTGACTTATGTTTATTTTCCATTACTTCAATTGAATCCCTTATAAAACAATTCCATCGACCTACCATCTCCTTTTTATGTTCCAAGGTCTTATCCTTTACAAAATTACCATATACATGTCCTATTGCCTGAATCAAGCTATCTATATCGGATTCCACTAAATTTAAAGCGGCTTTCTTTTGACCAAACATTTCCATAAGTCCCTTTAATTTTTGGGCATAAAATTCATTTGCATATAAGCCTATAGTCGGCACACCATTAGACAAAGAAAATAAGCAAAAATGGTAAGAGACACCTATTGACAGACATGCTTTTTTTATAAGGCCCTGAATATTCTCGTGAGAGATATCTCCTTTATAAATTTTTATACGGCTAGATTTCTTTTTCACTGACTCCAAGATCCTCTCTGCAGTCTCTATATCTGAATCATCTTTTCCGAAAGTAAGAGGCACAAAAAGAAAATCTTCATGCAAAAACACTTCTAACATTCTATCTATAAGCAATGCATATTTAGCCAACAAACCAGCGTTTTGAGTCGAGTAAAAGGCGAATCTGAAGTTTAAGAGTATGATTTTCTTTGACGTAGCTTTAAATGTTTCAGAATTTATATCTTTTAATGTTAAAGCATCATCTGCTGTGATATAAATATCACTCAAATCACATCCCAGCCTTTCTAATGCTTTATAAGACTCTCTTTCTCTTAAAGAAAGTAAATTTATATTTTTTATACCTTCATTCACGATCAACCTACTAAAGGTTTTATTAATAGGTCCGATTGTCTGACCAGAAAATATCACTGGCTTATTCATAAGTCTATATAATCTAGCAAAGGCCATTTTACATATAACCGGGCCAAGCCCCATATCATTTATATTACCTCCACCAACAACCCAGTACCCATTTGTAGCTTCAAATATTTCTGTCCAAAATTTAATGTTTCTATTTGACAACAAATGAAATTTGAATTTTCCAAAAAATTTGACATTAATATAAAGAAATACCATTCTTATGCCGAAAAAAAATAAAAATAACGATAACCAAAACTTACCAGAATTGCAATTAATTCTCCAATTTGGCATTTTTAATAAATTATTATTATTATTAACAAATTTTACCCTGCTATTATGACTATGAAATTTCGGCCCTGCATTTTTATCTATTATGAAAAAGTTCCATTGCGTTTTAGTAGCTAACGTATCTACTAAATTGAACAGCATTGCATTGTCTCCAATATTTTTACAATTACCGCTATCGATTAAAATATTCATTTTCATTTTTTATTCTTAAAGGTTTTTGTCCCATATGGGCAACATACAACATAAGCTCTCACCCTACCAAAACAATTAGACCAACGCATAGCTATATCTAACAAAATCAACTGTAAATGCCTTTTTCTGATCATTGTCTTCATAGGCTTAAAAAATCCACATACCAATGCAACACCACCCAATAAAGTCCTCAATATCGCACGGATGATTATAAAATGTTTTCTGACCTCTCTATGTCTCCTTTCAAGAATAACCGAGCCATATCCGAACCAAAATTCTCTTTTCAGCAAACTTCTGATATTTGTGCGTTGCTTATGGTATGCTACGGCATCATCATTATATTTGATAAATACATTTGATTTTTTATACATTCGTAATGCAAAATCTATATCTTCACATGTAGAAAGCCCTACATCAAATCCACCTAATCCCTCAAAAATATTTTTCCGGATTCCTATATTACCGCCTGCAAAAAACCTGCTATCCAATCGCCCTTTTTTTACTCTATTGACCTTTTTACTACATTTTCCAGACCAATAATCGCTTATTAAATCTTTATTTATATCTACATATATATTTCGACCGGAAAAAGCTCCGTATTTTTCATATTCCCATCCTTGTAAGATCTTTCGCAACCAACTTTTTTCAGCAATTTGGTCGGAATCGAAAAATATAAAAATCTCACCTCCTGCGACCTTTGCACCTGTATTTCTCGCAGCAGAAGGACCTTTGATAGTATCCTCCATAACATATTTCACAGGATATTTTTTGATAACTTCTCTGGTTTTATCATTCGAATTATTATCTGCAATTATGATTTCGTACTTATCTCTTGGGTAATCTTGCGTTAAAAGTGATTTAATGCATTCATCTATCACTTTCTCGCCATTATATACAGCTATAATAACCGAAACAAAAGGCTTATTATTCATGATTGTTTTATTCCTATTTTATATTGATAAATTTTACCTTTTAGCTTCCAGTAGTTTATTTCCGCATCTATTCCTTTGAATCCATCCTTAGTCAGAAATGATAATATGCGTTTAATGCCAATGTGTAAAAATTGTCTTATTAAATACCGAGGGATACCAAAGAGCTTTACTACATTTACACTATCATCAAAATAAGCCATAGATCTTCCGACACGAAATGCCCTTTTATAAATCCATCTTTTTTCCATTTGTTCTGGCCTAATCTGATGAAAAACAATAGCGTTTGGCAAATATATAGTCTTATATCCAGATTTCTCTAAACGGAGTAATAATTCAGTCTCATCGCCAACAATATCCACAATATTATCTTTGCAAGATGGCCCTATAAATCTATTAAATTTCAATCCTTGTTTAAACACTTCCCGTTTGATAGCCATATTGGGTCCCCACACTTTATATGCACTATATACGCCTTCTAAGTCCTCCCATTCTGTAATAGCGTAAGCTTCCTTATAAAAAGAATGGTTTATTTTACGGTTATGAGGCCATCTTGGCAAAATTCTGCCTCCAAATATAAAATGCTCTGGCCAACGTTTTGTGCCTTCCCATATTTCTTTTAGCCAATTTTTACTGGCTATAATATCGTCATCTGTAAAAACAAATAAATCTCCTTTGGCTAAAGATAAAATATAATTTAAAGCATTAGTCTTACCCAACGAAGTCTCAACCAGATACTTAACAGGTATCTTCCTAGAAAAGTTGCCTATTACATCCTGCGTAGACCTTTCTCCCGCATTGTCAACCACCAGTATTTCCCAAGTCAAGTCTCCTATATCTAACTCACAAAAACTCTCTAAAGTCTGAGCTAATAAATCTGGACGATGGTATGTTGAAATTAATATTGAAATATCCATAATTTTTTTATAACAATTTTAAATAATGTTTTTTCTAAATCTTTGCACTATAATACCCGAATAATAAAATATAATAAGCTGCTTAGAAAATTTCTTTGTTCCTTCATTTTCCTTTAAATATAGCCAGATGGATTGAATAAATCTAATAATGACCCAAAATGGAACCCCCAAAATATATTTTCTTCTATCTTCTATAGTCCTGGATGCCAATACCCCATCATAAAAATGCCATCTACGAAAATAGCTCTTTTTCAGTCTATCAGGAGTAACGCTATGTCTGACAATAGCTTTAGGCTGATAAACAATTTTTTTTCCTCTTAACAACATCTTATTAAAAATATCTGTTTCTTCATGAGAGAATAATTTTTCGCCAATTCTACCCAACTCAATATTAAAAACACCGATCTCTAGCAATGTTTTCTTAGAAAACGCCATGTTCGCTCCAAGAATAGGATATTTTTTTGTGGTAATTATAAACTCTTCTTCTCCATAGTCTAATAATCCTATATTTGCCCAAATTGTCCTAGTAAGCCATTTCGGCTTATCTTCCGTTAATATGGGAATCGTCTTCCCACCTACGCTATCTGCTTTATATTTATCAAATGTGTTATATAAATTTTTTAACCAATCTCTTTCTGCTATAGCATCATCATCAATAAAAGCCACTATGTCTCCCTTACTTTCCTTTACGCCACTATTTCTCGCATATGAGAGTCCCTGATTCCCTTCAAAAACATAACGTAGCCTTCCATTAGAATTTTTTTGGAATTCTTTTACTACTTTTCCTGTATCATCTCTAGAATTATTATCAACCACAATTATTTCGTAATCAAAATTACCTTTGTATTCCTGATCAAGAAGGCTATTTAAAATATCGCTTAAACAAGCACAACGATTATAAGTACAAATTATTACACTGATAAAATTTTTATTAGACATAATATATTCTATTCTTAATTGATCCTATTAACATGCCGATTTTTTGTCCCATAAATGCAATGAGATCAAGAAACTTTTTTCTCATTCTATGTTTTTTTTCTTCCTTTTCACAAAAACTTAATTCTAATCTTATGATTTTTCCTATCATATGAATTAGCACATAAAGATCCTTCATGGTTTCTCTGAATTTCCTCTTAGGTCTACTTCGTCTATATTTTTTATACAGTAAAGTTTCTCCTATCCCCCACTTAACCCTCTGTTTAAACATTGATTTAATTGTTGATCTGTGCTTATGCAAAACTACTGCATCAGGAATAAATTTTATTTTATAATTCGTATTAAGCTGCATTCTCCAGGCCAAATCACCATCGCCACCGGATACCCACTTTTTTTCAAAATACCCTATGTTTTCAAAAACTATTTTTCTATAAAATGTATTTGCAGTTTGAGGATAAGGTAAAAAGTTATGATTCAATGTAACATCTTGAGAAAGTGTATTTTCTTTAATTAAATATTCTTCTACATAGTTTTTAGGTTTGGTACCTTTTATTATGCCAGCTACGCATCCCGTATTATCTTTTTTAAAGGCGCCTGCACCTACCCTTATCCAATTCTTAAATGCTATGCAATCAGCATCTATAAAAGCCAATATTTCTCCTTTGGCATAACGTATTCCTTCATTGCGGGCAGCATAAGACGTACGAATTTTATCTTCCACTATATACCTGACAGGATACCTTCTGATGATCTGTGCTGTCTTATCTCTAGAATTGTTATCCACTACAATTAATTCATATTTATCTCTAGGATAATCCTGGTCTAAAAGCGACTCAATGCAGCCTTCGATTATCTTTTCGCCATTATACACAGGGACAATTACTGAAACAAAAGGCAAATTATTCATTATAGATTGCCTCTATCTTTATAAAAGACTTTGCTCTCTCCATCTAAAAAAAATCTATTCCAAAGTTCAAATGTTAGTAAAACGCCTATCTGGATCTCGTAATTCGATTTACCTTGAAAATGTTCATTCAATAATTTCTCAACTTCTTGATAATTAAACATTTGTCTGTTTTTAAATCTTTGGCTTAATAATATAGAACTCACAAAATCTTTCAAAATAGTTCTATACCATTTTTCATAATTGCATGTTTTTTTAGAAACTATTCTCATTTTATCCTTTAACAATTCCAACCTCCAATGAATTGCCTTTTCGAATCTATTCGCGTTTAAAGAAAGTCCTTTGCCTTGCTGGCGAATTTTGGCCATGCTGGAAAAATATTTAACAAGTAATTTTTTACAAATAATATCATTTGTTTTGAGTTTTTCTGGCATTTGTATACAAAAATCCATGTAATCATAATCAGTAAATGGCATTCTTGTCTCTAAAAAATTTCTCATAATAATCTTTCCATAATTAATGAAACGTCTTTGTCGCTGTGTAAGGTTTAAATAATTCAAAGGATTGTGTTTTTCTTTGATCTTTATATCTTGCCATAATGCAAAAAACTTATCTTTCCCAAGTTCTATTTCCTTATTTAAATCTTTGGAAAATATCCTTCTTCGTAAATCCTCTTTAAACGTATCGAAAGAAGAAAACACAACCGATTTATCCTTACCTTGACAGTGAGTATACATACTACGAGGTAAAACGCCACCCAAATAACCGTCTAAAGCAATATCAACATGTTGCTTCATTTCGTCACTAATATTAAGGATATTGTAATGATTGCAACTAACTAGACCATCGCAATAAAAAACGCCTCTTCTTATAAAGTCTATGAGGTATTCATATTTTATTCGCACATAATGATGTAAAGATTTTATTTTCTTACTAATTTGTTTAGCATATCTTTCATCTTCGCTACCTTTCTCTCCAAAGGTAAAAGTATATAATGGGCGCTCTTTCTTTTCCATAATCGCTAGTATTATTCTAGAATCCAAACCGCCACTTAATGGAATACCAACTTTTAACTCGTCTTTTGTCATTCTTTTAACAGCCTGATTTGTAATTTCTTTGAACTTAAAGAGATAATCATTCTCTGAATAAAAACTATCTTCTTTAAAATTGAAATCCCAGTATCTTTTGAAATTCAAATTATTTTCATCTAAGCTTAATACTACTGTGCTTGCATAGGGAAATATATTTATACCTGCTACTAATGTTTTATCCCCTAAAACATATTCGTAAGAAAAAAAGTCAACGACTCCTTTTATGTTGAGTTTTTTCTCAAAATCTGGGTCAGATATAATAGCTTTGATCTCCGAAGCAAAAAATATTTTATTTTTATACTGCGCATAGTAAAGCGGCCTCAGTCCCATCCTATCATTCATAATAGACAAATTTTTCTGTTTCTTATTCCAAATTATTAAAGTAAAATTTCCATTTATAAAGTTCACTAATCCTTCGCCTTTTTCTCTAAATAATCTTAACAATTTATCCATTGTTGTCTTGCCTTCTACGCTTCCAGACCAAGAAAATATCTCTCCATCCAAAACCAATATAACATCCTCGTGTTCTAACCAAAATTCATCTTTTCTTTTAAATGGTAGCTCAAAACATCCTAGTAATAGATTCTTGTCTCGATAAACATTCTTTTGCCACTCAGTATTGTAGTCTAGCGAATTTATAGCTAATTCTTCTGTGTTGCTATTATAATTATTTAATAAACAAAATAACTTTGCCATTATTTTACCTGTTAAACTCCTTCCTCAGCACAACCAAATTAAGATTACTATTTTTTTCAGACAAAAACATTCCATCTAAAATATAATAAATTGGTGCAAGGAAGTTATCTATTAGTAAGCCTACTTTACGTAATACTCTATTTTTAAATTTTCCAAATATTAATCGATTAAGGAAACAATAAAGCGGATATACTCCTACAATTCTGACATTATTCATCTTTAAAATATCCTCATAAATATCTTTGCTACGCAACTTCACATGACTGGCAATATCCATGTCTTGAGACCCGAATGAGTCTGTAATAAAAATAAAACCATTAGCGCCAGATAAGCTGGAAATGTTTGCAAGTGCTTGTCCAAAAGCTTTATCGTCTGTGATGTGATACAAGACATCAAAAACATTCAAAATATCAAATTTCTGGCTAGCATTTAGCATTAACGAAGATGAAGAAATATCTTTCTGGAAAAAACGATAGTTTGGATATTTTCTCTTCAAGTTCCCAATACTGATAGCAGTAATATCAAAACCAGTAATACTTTTTGCTTTTTTGGAATGATAAAAATTTACGAAAAACCCAGTACCACACCCAATATCACAAACTGTTTTATGAAAAATCTCGATGCCATGTAATAATAAAGCTTTTTTAAGTGCTCGCAATTTTGCTTTATAGAGAAAATTGTTATAATGCTTACTAAAACTAATATGACCTACTCTTGATAGATCAAATCCTTCTGATAATCGCTTTTCCCAATAATTTTTAGCATTATATTTCATATTTATTTTTCTCCTTTATATTTTAAATATTGCCTTAACGAAATTATTAATTTAGAAAAAATAAATGACTATAGTCTCATCTATCCTTTTCTCTTATCTATGCAATGTTTATATATATCAACCAATCTTTTATTTAACTTTCTTATATTAAATTTTTCAGCAACAAGTTTTTGGCCATGCTTCCCCATTTTTAAACAAATCTCTCGATCTCGAATAAGATATTCTAATTTGCTTGTTAAGCTATCAATATCTCTTTCGGCAACAAGAAAACCAGTCTCACCATCTTTTACTAATTCAGGTATACCACTATGATAAGTAGAAACAACAGGCAATCCAAAACCTTGTGCCTCCATTAAAGATACAGGTATGCCTTCCATATCGCCATCTGCTGAAGTTACACATGGAAGAACAAAAATATCAGCAGAATCCATTGACTCCCGAACTTCTTTTTTAGTTCTCCACCCTAGCAGCTTTATGTGTTCGTTCATACTGAGACTATTAAGCATTAACTCAATTCTCTCTCTCAAAGGTCCATCTCCAACAATAATATATTCCATATTAGCGTAATTATTCATAAGATTTTTAGAAGCAAGGATAGCAAATTCGATTCCCTTTTTTTCTACTAGCCTTGCTACTGTTATTATTTTAATTTTATTATAAGAGTTTGGTTTATTTTTTTTAAGCGCAACATCTTCTACAAGTATACCTGCGTGATGAACTATTATTTTGTCTATAGAGCAGCCTAAATCTAATAAGCACCTTTTCCAATATTCGCTAACAGGCAGAAAAAGATCTCCTTTCTCAAACAAGGGTCTGTACACATTTTTACCATGCTCATTTATAAATAAGGATAGGTCATAGCCATGGAAAGATGTGACAAGTTTTATATCAAAAACCTCCTTTAAAAATAAAATCTTCAATGCATTTGAACCAAAATGACAATGAATAATGTCATATTTTTTCTCAAAAAAGGGCCTGCATTTAAATAAATTATTGATTGCATGATATCTTCCATATTTCTTAAAATTCAAGCATCTTTTTATCGCAAATGGATTTTTATGAAAATTCCTAATTATTATAAACAATGCCCCCGTTAATCTCTCGCTCCTCTTCTTGGGACTATAAAAATAATGCACTTTATCTAAAAGATTGTACGTAATAATTTCTTCATGAACCTTACAATTGTATTCTTTTTTTTCAAAAGCAAAAATATCGACTTCATGGCCCAAATCGATCAAGCCTGTTATCTGATTCAGGATAAATGTTTCAGACATACTCGGGAAATGTCCTACAATAAAAGCTATTTTCATATACAAACCTCCATCATTTTTGATAATCTCTTCTTCTGTCGCTGCAAAATTATTTTGGAAGAGAATAACAAATTCCTGCGAATAGGTCTATTTGAACACACAAAAATAAACCTTGCCTTGTCCCCCCATGCCCTAGCTATCCCCACTGGTACAATATTAGAAAAATCAGTATTATCATGTAAAAGTTTCGAAATCCATTCCAAATGACACAATTCATCTCCTTTCACTTCTATCGCGGAATTACCTGTATTACAACCAAGTTCAAAAACAAGATACTTTGTGCGCTTAGATACTTCCCGTAATAGTCGACACCCCATTTCTAAATCTATATTTCCCCTAGTAATCCACTGAAATACACTAAGCATAAGTGTTAAATCATAATACTTATCACGTTTTACAATTAATTCATCCGTAACAGTCTCACCCGACCAATTTACATTAAAATTAAAAAGATTTGAAATTTTTCTGCCAAGCTCTAAATATCGTTTATTGTTTTCAAAGGCGTCTACTGATATTCCTAATTTGGATAGTTGATATGTATAAAATCCTGCATTTGCGCCAACATCTAATACTACTTTAACCTCTTTCTTAATATCAAAAGAATTGGAAATAAGCTTCCATTTATGAAAAGCTGACTCTCTATTGCTGGATGTTTTTAAGTGTTCCAACCCTTCCAAAGGTATTGGGTGATAGACCAGTGCAGATCCTGCTATTGGATCTTTCTCTAGCGACTCTACTATATTTTCGATCTGAGCTTTCCTATTCATACTATCCTCCAATTTCTTTTAAATTGACGACAATCAGGCAGAAATAACTTGATTATATTTTTATGAATAAAATACTCGTGGTTTTGTCCTGCGATCATCTCAAACATTGGTGTAAATCTCTCCAAAATAAGTGGACTAACAATTCTTGCAAAACAATCAGTAATACCTAAAATTCCCATAACTGCAATCTTATGTTTCCCATCAAACACCCACCATCGCTCATCAGGACTTTTGAAAATTGTTATCGGTAGTGTTTTACCTAAAAAAATTTCTTTTTTGCACTTTTCAAACATTGACTGCATATAATTAACTGAGAGATACACTCCCCTTCTTAAATCCAATCTCCCGCTTAGGGCACGTATATAATATTCGGAATTTCGTACATCATCTCTTCTCTCAAACATATGCATCAATTCAATATATGGGCTATTCAAAATTGGTATACCTGTAAGAGTATACTTGTCATTGAGGAAGTCGGGATTGACTCTTAATGTCTTGATGTCTACTCCGAGTTCCGATAGCTTTCCTGCTTTAATTATATATTTCCTAATAACAGCGTCTTGATCAGATCCTCTAGAAAAAGGAGGTAGACCTAGATATTTCACACCATGTTTCTGAACAAAAAAGAAAGTCTTCTTAAAGAAACGAAGTCTTTTATTTAAAGTTTTCAAAATTAATTCTTTTCCCTTCACAATAAAACTCCTTATATTTTAATAAGGGTCAAATCATTTCTCTCGGCAACAATACCTCCTAACTTTTTTATATCATTGGCCGCTTCTTTATCAACAAATTCGGGATTCAGTAAGATATAAGAAACATTGTATTTCGATAATAATCCTCTTCTTGTTTCTTCAGAAGCATCTTCTTCAAAGAAAGCTATATTATCTATGCGTCTTTGAAGGCTATCTTCTATCAAAGGATTATCGTGTCCTTTAAGTAACGATACTACCTTTCCACTAAAGGTAGGCAATATCCACGATGTTTTTGGATCGCTCATAACAACTTCATATGTCCCTATTTTATCTTTTAAAAAAAAGAATTTATTAACTAAACTTGGCCTTTCAGACTTGTGAAATACAATCTTATTGCCCCTTAGAGAAACAAAATCTGAGAGATATTCTTTTTTTGTTAAATTCAAATTGTAAGCCACTGCACAGATCGAAATTACTATAAAAAACGACTTGACTAAGTCCTGCTCTGTTCTGTAGAACATTGTCTGTTTTAGAGACCTTAACGAAAAAAGTTTCCATTGTCTGAATTTATAGGCAATAGCTAGATGTAAATAAAACGCTGTAAAAAATATAAAACGGCCACCAAAGGGTATCGGAAAATAATACGATATAATATAGACAGCTGAACAAGACAAAAAACAATAGGTAATAAACCAATTTTTTTTCTGTATAATAAAATTCCAAATAAAAAATATTCCCAACAACATTGGGCCTAAGCCAATAATTGCTAGTTTGGAATGAAGTGGGTGCAAAGTATGCAATAAATTCCCTACCTGTTGCGTAGCACCAGAAGAACGTGTTGTAGAAAAGAACAACTTATACATGGAGAAATATGGCCATAAAAAACAAAAGGTTACAGACAAAAATGGCAATAATATAACTAAAATCCGTTCTTTAAGACTTGGCCTCTTTTCAATGATAGCTAAAACTATAGTTGTCAAAAATAATAGAGTTGCAGTTGGTGGATGACATAGAAATGTCACAAAACTCAAAAGAATGGACAAAAAATAATATCCCATCTTATGCAATCTAAGATATCTGACAATAAAATACACCCCCCATAGAAAACATGCAAAAGAAAAAGCAGAGGGATATGATAAATTATAAATCAAGGTTCTAAACTGATATGAATTACTCCATGGAAATATCCCACCCCAAAAGAATAACATTACTATTAGCATATAAAACGGCAATTTTTTGTCTTTGAAATACTCCCTGATAAAATAATACAGCCCTGTCAAAAACATGAGAATATTAGCAATACTCGCCAATGCCATAGTTTTAAAAACATCGGATCCCGATATTTTTTTAAAAACCGCCCAGAATAATAGATAAATTGTGTATCTTGGAGAAGCTACAGTAGAATTTATATGTGGGTTCTTAGGTGTAATAAGATTACTAGACAATTCTTTCAAACTAGCTGTATGTTCCCAAAAATCTCTTGTATATTTAAGATAAGGGTAATTAAAAGAAGTCATACTAAAAAAGATTAATATAACAGCCGCAAGTATCCAATAGTTAAAATCCATTTTTTTAGACTTGGTCGATGTGCTATTTAACATACTCCCTCCATACTATTTCTAATTGGCCCTTTTCTTCGGATAATTTGATTTTTATACTGCCTTGCAGGAATTCCCAAGTTTTGCCTTCTTCTAACTCTAACCCATCTAGAGTTATCAGAACTGGTTTATTATCTGTTACTATCTCAAGATAGGTTGCATTCTTGTAGGTAACTTCAGCCCTACCTTTCTTGATTCTAGATAAAAACCATTCAGCATCTGTTAGCAATATATCGTATTTGTATCTACCTGATATAAATCTTGTACCTATAATCTCTGAATATCCTGGAAACTTAACTTTTAGCCCAATAGCTGAAGGGTACGCTGATTTATTATTGGAATTCATAACCTCTATGTTCTCCACTTCAAAATTTTCGTCATATACATCCGGCATAAAGAGCGTGATAAATCCGACCTTTGACTTACCTTCTGAAATCATTACTAAATCAACATCCGGATCGTGAATATAACCAGCCGGAGGATATATTTCCTTGCTATCCATAATGTCTTCCTTATACCAATCTTGGTCATGTGGGTAGAAAACATCCATCTTATAGCCATCTTGTTCTAATTTAATATGACCATCTTTTAGCATAGACTGACCTTTTAAATGCCAGGTAAGAGCTGTTTTTTTATTTGTTTCCCCTTCAGCATTATCCATTACTACAAGATAACTGCTATCTCCTTTAACCAGAGTCGAAACTCTAATATGTCTCCAGCCGTGCCAATCAGTAATTTCTGTTTTGCTAATATCAGCTTCTGACATATTCTCAAAAAAAGCAACTTCAGCAAACTGAGGCGGATCTTGTTCCCAAACACTCATATCCGGAATAATCTTTGATAATAATAATGCAAATCCTCTCTTTTGAATCTGAAAACCATTTAGCCTAAATCTATCTATCCTTGTATCACGATAATCTTTGCGGCCCACAGGTACCCATTTATTTCTCTTTACAATCATATCTTCAACTACAAAAGGAACTCCATACATTAGACTTACAATACAATTAGTCGCTTTATACTTATGCCATCCGCTATAACGCAAGTTAAGCAAGGAATACAAACTATCCTTATCCCATCCTTCTCTAAACACAATCTTATCCGGACCAACAGGCCCTGGGTCGTGGGGAAAATTACCCGGAGCTTCTATGTAACACGATCCAATTTGCGGTGTTACAGGTTCTATCTGGTCGTCCCAAAACTTAAGCCCATAGACAAAATCAAGATCATTTTCTTTAACCAACCCTGATTTAAGCATTCTGTTTGCAAGCCATTTATAACGGCCATCAGAAAAAATATGTGTCCCCAGCATCATAGTATCAGGCATAATATGCGGATGAACATCATTATAGCCAGGTGCCATACCATTTGGCGGCCATTGTTTAAGGATCCACTCGAAAGATTTACGACAATTCTCATTCCCCAATAAAGACAATATAGGATGATACCGAGCAGACACATAAGCATTATTAATCCATACGCCTTGATAACTTAATGAATCATCGGTATTACGAAAATTCCCCCTCCAAAGAACTGCTTTCTCCTCAACATAATCAAAACATTTCTTTGCTAATTCAGGGTATTTTTCCTTTATAATCTCACCAAATACAGAAAGTGCCCCATATCCTATTTCCTGATTCTCATACGGACCCTGTGGTAATCTTTTAAAAGCAAAGGCATAAAGCCAATCTACCCATTCTACAGTAAAAGTCCTATCCGTTATTGCCTTAAACCATTCAACAATAATATCTTTTTCATGTTCTGTGAATAGACTAGGAATATCTTTTATATCTAAATAATAAATACCCCTCATCATTGCTTGGTATTGAATGTATTTAACACTATGGGCTGGTTTAGAAAATTTCTTCTCTTTTGCCTCCTCTATCAAAATATTCTTAAGAGTCTTAGCATAAGAAATGTCCTCGGTTAAAATATAAGATAAAGCAACTCGATGTATTTGAAAAGATATATGGTTATTTATAAGGCCTTGTATATCCTCTTTCCGATAAGAAACGTCCTGAGCTTTAGAGAAATCTGTAAAAGAAAATAGAAAAATAGCGCTCAAAACACTTAAAATAATATTCTTTGTTGAAAATTTCTTTTGACCCTTCATGTTTTTCACCTTGTTTGTGTTCATACTGGCCTAAACATTGAACAACATGCTTCTTTAATAATTTTGATATCACCTCTATTAATTTCACCTAATACCAAAAGTAAGACTAAGTAGCTCAAGGATAAAATAAAATACTCAAGTATCAGCCAATAACCAGAGATGTTTATATACTTACTAATGACAAAAAGACCTCCTGCTGCTAAAGCTACTCTCAATAAAGTATTTAAATCTACAATGGCGCCAAACTCCTTGCACAAATAAGCTCCTGATACTATCAAACCTATGATAGAAACCATAGTCGTTGCCAGCGCAGCTCCGAATATACCATATGAATTGATAAAAAAGTAATTCAGTGCGACTGCAATTGGTAATAACACAAGTGAAATAACAAAACTGTAAAAAGGTTTATTTTTAGCCGCTATAATATTCAGAAACAGGGAAAAAATCGAAAAAGCAATTATCCCTAACGTTAACATTTTCAAAGGGTTACTTGCAGGTAAATATTCTGGTGTAAATAACAATGAAATAAACTCTTCGGCTGTAGAACTTATTATTACTGCAACTGGCAGTAAAATCACCAAACCAAATCTCACCGCTTGTCTGATATATTTTTTTAATAACTGTATATTACCTTCAGATACGGCTTTGGAAAAAGAAGGGAAGGTCACCATTATAATCGCTGTCATTAGGTAAAAAAGAGGCCTTGAAAAATTATACGACACCGAGTAAAAACCTGTCATTACATCATTTTTCAACACCCCCTTAACAAACCATATGTCAATATGAATTAACAGCATAGATGTCAACATATATAACAAATAGGGAATCCCAAATGTAATAATTTCAGGTCTAAGGTTCCGTATTTCCTTTTTTGTTTTTTGATATTTTAATCCTTTAATGAAAAATAATGTTATGAGAATTGCAAAAAATGAAGCCATCATATTTGCAACTAATATCCATCTTATTCCTAATCCGATAACTATAAAGATACTGACAACTATTGTTTTAAACAAAGCATAGCTAGACATTGCAAAACTCTGTTTTAAAAATTCTCTGCGTCCGTTTAAAATTCCTAAATTTGCATAATATATCCCATAAAAGGGAATATCGAGGCCTGCTATTAGTAAAAGTAACAGCAGCTGGTTATCTTTGAAAACCTGGGAAATCAAAGGGCTAACAAGAAAAAATATCATTAAAATAATTAAACAATAAGGTAAAAATATTTTTTTCATTGAATTTATAACTGAATCGATCATCCCTTCATCTTCGCTTATGACCTTTCTATATGTAGATGGTATCCCAATCATGACAGTATACTCTACCCACAATAATACCGACATGATTAAACCATACACCCCATATACCTTTGGTCCTAGTCTTCGCGCTAAAAATATATGAATAACAAACCCACAAGCTAAGGTTATAATTCGGCTTAACAATAAATAAATGCTACCTTGGGCATTTTTTTTAGTATCTACTATCATGTAATCTCCTTATAAGAACGTGGGGGACGTTCAAAACAGCGGCCATCGAGAAACAAACGGGCCCAAATTTCAGCAAGAATGACGCTCCACAAACGAGTTATTTGGTATTTATTATAACGGTCTCCTTGTCGCGCACGTAAACGTTCAATATCAGACACTTTGAAAAAACCACGTGAACGAACATTTTTGCTTCGCAGAAATAAATCTCCAAGATTCTCCAAGGCTATAGTCATGTCGCGACCGATGCTCATACGCTGGCCGTACTTAGGGCGATTTAAAATAGAAGGTGGAAGAATAGACCTAACAGCCTCGCGTAGAACGTTCTTACCAGTCATCTTCCAACTTATCTTATACCGTTCAGGAATACAGGAAGCCAGTTCTACTACTTCGTGGTCTAAAAAAGGTACTCTTGCCTCTACAGAATGAGCCATGGATAAAGAATCAACCCGCTTTAGCTGAAACTCTACCATAATTCCCTTTTGGTCGTATCGCAAAAGGTGATTTAGACATTCTGGTTTGAAAAATAGTTCATTGGGTGGAATAACAGGAATTTCAGGAGTAGAAATAAGGCGTGGTGGGGCACAACGACTGCCTCGCCAGTAAACTGCTGTAGCCAAGCGTCCACCTAGGCTTACGGGAGGAATACCAGAGTAATCAAAGCGATAGAGATCTCTCCTCCAAGAAGAAAGCAGTGGTAATCGACTACTCGCTACTTTGTATCGTGGATAACCTGCAAATATTTCATCAGCCCCTTCACCCACAAGGAGAACTTTAGCGTGTGGTGCTACTTTTTGGAAAATGTAATATAATGGCGGAGTATCAGTACGTGCAATTGGCTCTTCTAAGCTCCAAACCACACGCGGCAAAAGATCACGAAGATCTTCGGGAGTAATTATAAGTTCAGTATGATTAGTTCGGTATGCTTTTGCGACTTCTGCAGCATATGCAAATTCCGGATCATCAGGACCATAACCCGCTGTAAATGTCTTAACTCTACCATTAGTTTCTTGCGCCATTAAAGCAACAATGGTACTTGAATCTAATCCCCCACTCAAAGCAGCTGCAATCGGTACGTCCGCAACAAGCCGTCTCTGTACAGAAGTCCGTAGAGATCCCTGTAGACGATCAGCCCATTCTTTTAAATTTGCTTTTTCTGCTCTAAAATATGGTATATCCCAGTACTGCCGCATTTCTATTTTACCGTTTTTGTAAAATAGCCAGTGACCAGCTGGAAGTTTGTATATATCACGAAAGCAGGTCATTTCAGCTGGTCCAAAATTATTATTCATAATCTGCTGAAGTGCAACTCTGTTAACATCCCGGCTCACTCTAGGAACTAACAATAATGCCTTTATTTCGGAAGCAAAAGAAAACCAATCTTCCCCTAAGGAATAGTAAAGTGGTTTTATTCCTAACCTATCGCGAGCCAATAAAATAGAATTATTTTTCTTATCTATAATAGCTAATGCAAACATTCCATTCATCATCGTTAAGGCAGCCAGCCCATACTCTTCGTAGAGATGGACAATAACCTCAGTGTCACTTCGAGTCTTCATAGTATGCCCAGCCCGTTTCAAATCAGCGCGAAGCTTTTGGAAGTTATAAATCTCACCATTACATATGACGCCAATAGTATTATCCTCATTAAATATAGGTTGACGCCCCCCTTCTAGGTCGATTATGCTCAATCTACGATGACCCAGATAAATATTTGCTTCTGGGTATATCTCGTAGGTTTCATCATCTGGACCTCGATGTGACAAAATACGCGCCATCCTACGTATAACTTTCTCATCCTTTATCCCCACGGTACCTACTATGCCACACATTTTCAGCCAAACCTTTCTATTTTTAACTTCACTTTATAATTTTTGTCAATTTCAAATTGCATAAAAGGACAATTTTCACATAATCCTGTCATATTATTATTTATAAGCTCTCTTCTGTACGCATTTGCTTGTACAGAGTTCCATATTTCTTCAAAAGGCGCTTTGAGAATATTGCCAAAAGGTTTCCGAATAGCATAACAATTAATCACATCTCCATTTGGCGCTATTGTAGCCATAGAAAAACTTTCACAAATACATCTTTTTGTCATCCGAAGATCAACATTATAACAACCTTCGATTTCATCCATTAAATATGGCGGATCATAAACCACATATATACCTAATTTCTTGCCACGATCCTGACATTCTTTAAGTTTGTCATGCAGGGTCTGGAGAGAATAATCTCGTCCGCGACCAATTGGAGATACAGCCATATCATGAGGCTTTTGATCCATATCAATAATAGTTTGAGTAATCCCATCTTCCATATACAATCGTTCGAGCTCCAATTTTAATTTCTTTACACCCAATGAGGCACATAAATTAACAAGTTCTGTAAGTATCTGTATGTTGTCATTTTGAACTACACAAGTGACAGTGACAGGCAAAATAGTTGCAAGGGCCTTGATAGTTTTTACTGCTTTATCATATGATCCCTTGACTCCACGTATTGAATCGTGGATATTTTTAGGTCCATCAAGAGAAATGCATATAGTGATGATATTACGGCATCTACTGAGTGCATTAATATCAGAATCCTTGATAAGTGTGCCATTTGTCGAAATTATGATATTCCTTGTCTTATCTAAATGTTGAATCAGTTCAATAATATCCGGACGAACGAATATCTCTCCACCCATGAGACTTACTTTTTTTAAATAAGTATTATGATCAAAAAAATCTGATATCTGATCCAAAGTCATTTCTCCTCTTTTAGTTAAAGCAGCTCTATCTTGATAGCACATTTTGCAGCGAAGATTGCAACGTTGTGTAGGCTCAAACATAACTGCATCCGAAAGAGAAACGATTCCATTCTCAATGAAGTTGCAAACTCTTTGGACTAGCTGGTTATGTTCGATTCTCCTATTAATATTCCGAGCGACTGTATAACCGCCAAACCGAAGCAAACTCTGTTTAATGATTCTTTGCATGCTCTTACAACTCCTTATTTAAAACATACGTTTCAACATTAGCTGTTTTATACTTAATATTACGATTTTCACATTCACTACAAAAAGAAATTTGGTCGATATTATCCCGGAATAATTTAAGAAAAGACTTGGCTTTTGCAGATGAAATCATATCTCTTAAACGCTGATTCTTGACATTACCTAAAATACAAGTAGCGTTAAAATCATTCTCACATGACACTACATCCCCGTTACTGAAGATTGTCAGATTGGCGTAAGGCCTGTGGCAATAAAAACCATTTTTCTGTATACGATGTTTTTTTGTCGGTAATCCTTTATAGCTATATTGTTGAAACTTTTCCAAAGTAGGTGTTATATCTTCTTCTACATTCAACTTGTCACGTTGAACTACTGCGGAACGGAATGTTACAAGGTCTACTCCAAGACGCCTCGCAAACTCCTTTACTTGACCTATTTGATGTTCGTTATGTTTCATTACAATAAAACGTAATATTATTAGAGGATGTTTTTTTCCTTTTGACTCGCGTTCAGCTATAAGATTTTTAATAGACTTAACCACAAGATCAAAATTACCTCCTTTACGGTATTTCTGGTATATAGTCTGGTCAAGCCCGTCAACAGCTACAATCAGACTGTCAAGCCCTGAATCTATAACTTGGGCCGCATATTCTCTATTATCAAAAAAATGTCCATTAGTGCTAGTGTGAACAAGAAGGCCATTATCCTTTGCATAGCGAATCATTCTAAAAACATCCTTGTTTATAAACGGTTCTCCCCAAGACCATAAAGCTACAAAACAAGCGTAATCTTTTACCTGGTCAATTATATTGCGATACATCCCAAATGGCATTAAGGTCTGTGGGCGTTTCATTATTCCAGCTCCTGTAGCACAAGTAAGACAATGGAGATTACATATATTGGTCGGCTCAATCTGCAATATAGGCGGAACGCCAATGCGGACAACTAATCTCTTTATTGACTGAACAGCTTGAATAAAAAGATTCAACCGTTTGCGTAACGACATAGCCCGCAATTGAAATTCTAATTGATCAAAGGTCAACAAGTAGTCTCCCTTAAGAAGCAATTGTATACCTGTTTTAACAGCATTATTAAAATTGAGTCTATTCATTTTAATTTACCTTTAATAGGTTTAAGTTTTGAAATAGATCCGGCAATAATTCCATAAATCATACTTAAATGATGAAAAGGCATAAGTAAAAATACCCCTATACCTGCGGATAAACTGTGACTCCGAACAATGGAAGATACTACAGTAAAAAACAATGCTATAAAGTAAATACTAATCAATATTGATAGTAAGACACCTACCTGAATATTTACGAAGGAATATAATCCCATGATTGAAAATACAACAATAGCTAAGAGTACAAAAAAATGCGGACTCTTAACAAAAACATGATGTTCACGTGCAACAATTACCTTTTCAGAAGCAGTACAGGCACTAAGTCGCAGAAATGTGATGAACGTCGTCACTCTTCTATGCCATACAGGATTCTCAGGGAGGAATTTTATCTGAAATCCAGCGTCTCTAATTCGCCCGGCCATATCCATATCACCTCCTAGAGGTATATCTTCAGAAAAATATCCTACTTGGTTAAAAACATTTGCAGGAATAACCATATTCTCCTTACGTGGATAATACTGACTTTCTCTATGTCCGTCGCCTCTCCGTAGATCTCCTGTACCTAAAAACGAATTGAGAATACAATCCAAAGCCCGAGGAAACCATCCCATTCCCTGAGGAAGTATATCTGGCCCACCCAATGCCCCGGTATCTTCACTTAAAGCAACCTCAAATTTGTGCAACCAATCAGGCTCAAACGTACAGTCATCTAAAGTAAATACATAGTACCTGCCCGGTAGTTTCTTAATGGCGTAATTACGTGCCTCATGTAACCTTGATTCTATGAACCAGCTATATTTAACTCTATGCCTCTCCGGAAGATATAAAGTGTTGATGGAAAATTTGTATTTATTAAGCCTTTCTTGAAAAAACTGTCTTAGCCCATTCAGTACGTTACAATCTATTAACACAACTTGAAAAAGCTTTTTTGGATAGTTGAGGTTATCCAGTGAAGATAAACATCTTTCTAAATCCTCAAGTGAATGAACTACTGGAATAACTATTGTAAAAACGGGTTTAGAAACTGTTGTTTTATCTATAAAATTCATTCTCAACTCTCCTTCTTACTAGTAAATCAACCTACCGTTAAAGTCATGGAGTAGATTCAACGTTGTCTTTGATAATACTTTGCGTTTTTTTAATATCTTGGGTAAATCAACAATACAGGCACTTATCCCTTTAATAAAATCTATTAACAAGAAATTCTTAATTGCAATTATCAAAAGATATCCCCACCAAAATACTCCATATGAAATAACATATCGCCAGGGTAGATGTTCTACAGCCAGCCATATTCTATTCCGCGCATTATAATACACCCACCTCCCACGAGGTCTTTCAGAAGGAGTGAGGCGGTGTAAAACAACGATATCTACAGCCCACATAATACGATAGCCGCTTTCTATTGCACGCCACGATAGATCAAGTTCTTGACAATTATAGAAATGTTCATAAGAAAAATCGCCTATTTCCTTAATTAAATCCTTACGAAGGGCAAAACCTACTCCACAAAAATATGTAGCTTGATAGTCAGTTTTAAAAATTTTTTTATCTCTTCTTGGTATTGCACCAATTTCAGGTTTCATGGTAGCGGCATGAAGGGAATTTGTAGCAAGAATTCCTAAATTAGGATCTTCTTCAAATCTCCTACAAATACTAGATAGAGCATCTCGACTTTCAAAACCAGCATCATCATCAAGAAATACTAAAATATCGCCTTTAGCTACTTTAATCCCCTCATTACGTCCTCCACTAACTCCTTTGTTCGAATCCAACTCTATTACTACAGCCTCCGGCCAATATTTCCGCACCATCTCAGGTGAGCCGTCATTTGAACCATTATCTACCACAATAAGCTCAAAGACCGCAGTCTGTTCTTTAAGAGATAAAAGAGTCTTACGAAACTCGTCGTAGCGATTCATTGTAATTAAAATAAGACTAACCGAGTACTTCTGTGACATTTTTTAAACCTTTCTCTATATATGAACAAATCCAAACTTAAATTTTTTTTTCTTTAAATCTTGTAATATATGCACTAATGCCTCTATTGTATATTTATTGTTATCATGAAATAGAAGAATATCCCCGGGTTTAATAGTTCTTGAATTTATTCTTTTTAATATAAAATCCTTTCCTTTCATCTTGTAGTCCTTTGCTGATTTAGTCCATAGTACAGTAGTAAGGCCAAGCTGCTTTGCGATCCGTATAGTATTCAAACTAAATCTTCCTTCGGATGGCCTCATTATATTTGTAACACAGCCTGTGATTTCTTGTATTACCTTTTGAGTATTTAGCAATTCTTCTTCTATTTCAAAAGACTTTAACCTATGCAGATTCTTATGAGTAAATGTATGAATCCCTATTGAATGGCCTCGTTTTACTATTTTTTTCGCTATATCAGGATATTTCTTCACATTTTCACCTACTAGAAAAAATGTTGCTTTTATAGAATATCTATCAAGGATATCCAAAACCTGTTCAGTATATACGTCGTCAGGCCCATCATCAAAAGTCGCTGCTATCGTATTTTTACTATCTGTTCTCCATTTAAAATATTCTTTTTTAAATATTGACTGGCAGATTGGAAAAATAATTCCCTTAATTATTTCTGCAATTTTCGCACAGCCTAACGATCCTTTTTGCATTTTTTCTCCAGTCGCAGTTTTTTACTACATACTCCCTACCTTTTTTCCCCAGCCTTTCACGAAGAGTTTCGTTATCTAACAACATTAGCATTTTATCTGCAAGGTCATTGGCATCTTCGCATTTAAAAATCAATCCTCTGGAGCCATTACCCACCTGTTCAAGCATTCCATTGAGGTCCGGAATAATTACCGGTAGTTCCAAGGCCATATATTCGAAGACTCTAAGAGACGCGGCTATTTCTGTAGCTATTGTTCTTAAATTAGTAACAAGTCCTATCTTAGAGCGAGAAAGATAATAAGGTATATCTCTATGATCGACCCATCCCTTGAAGATAAAATTATTCTGTAATTTTCTTTCTATAACCCTGCGCTTTAAATTAACAAGATCTCTCCCTTCTCCTATAAATAGAAATTTTACTTGAGGGAATTTCTTTAATACCTTTTCTGCAGCCTCAGGAACTAATAGCACACCATCATCTCTTTCTATGCCGCCTGCATAGATAATAAACTCTTTTTTTTCTCTCTGTGGCTTAAATATAGTTAGATCAACTCCATGAAAGATGAGTTCAATATTACGTATGTTTTTAGATTTTAATTTTTCTCCTAAAGACTTAGACATAACTATGGTAATATCGGAATACTTTGCAGTTAAATAATCCAATCCCTTTCCTAAAAAATTAACCAATTTATTCGGGGAATGACAAGTTAAAATATCGTCCATATCAAATACTATAGGCTTACCCTTCAGTCTTGCAACTAGAAGAGAAGGAAAACCAGCAACTACATTATGGGCATAAATAATGTCAAATTTCATGAATAACAATTTGAAAAATATTTTTACCATTAGAAACATATAAGCAATCTCTTTGAATCTAACAAAGCGTGTAATCCTGCCTAAATCTCTAATATCTATGGATGTAAAATCCCTGTCTATATTATCGGTTGACAAAAAAGGGGCGATTACTGATATATTGTGGTTTCTCTCAATCATTCTTTTTGTAACCCAATAAACCCTTATGCCGCCACCGCCCCTAAGAGGCCAAAATGTGTCATGAGATACAACAGCTATTTTCATTTCTTCTACTCCATATCTTCGCCGATTTTTATAAAGTTGAGTCTATGTAGTTTTAAGACCAAATCTGCCAATACTCCTACAGCGCCAATCATAACCCCAGAAACAACCAGCATTAAATCTGACTCTGGAACATTATGTACAATAAAAGCATGATATATAAACCTTGAAGTACCAACAAATAAAATAAATGTCGTCAGAGGCACGAAAAACTTCAAAGGCCTAAAATACATAACTGTTCTATTAATAGTATTAAAATAATTAAACGTATCGCGAACAGGATGAAATGAAGATCGGCCTTTTCTTTTGTAATACTCTATAGGTACATACTTAACAGAATAACCATTACTCAAGAATGCCAGCGTAATCGTACTCACCCATGAATGCCCGTCTGGCAGTATACCGAAAAATTTAAATACTGGTTTTTTCTTAAAAGCCCTTAAACCGGAATTTAAATCTGGTATCTTTTTCTCTGTGATAAAACACGCTAATTTCAAAAGCACCCACTTTGCTGGCTTACGTAAGAACTTCAATGACCCGTTCTCCTGCTTTCTTGCACCAACAACCATATCAAACTCAGGCAAGGATGAAACTAACTTTGGTATCATATTGGCAGGATATGTTCCATCACCATCCAGCATGACAATAAATTTGCCTTTTGCATTCAAAATCCCTGTTTTCCTAGCTGCTCCAACACCTCTATTGCCTTTATGTCGAATCAATACCACATCTTTCATACTAGAAACTATCTGCGCTGTTTTATCTGTAGAACAGTCATCAACTACGATTATTTCATATCCATAATCTACCTTTGCCATGGCTAATTTGATATCCTTGATAACTTGAACAATTGCAGATTCCTCATTAAATACTGGTATAACTATACTGGTTGTAATCGCTCCCGTCTTATTTCGAACTTCTTCTAATTGTGGCATTATTTGTGCCATGATAATCACCTCTTCCACAGTACTTTTGGGGCGAATATTCCGCCCATGTGTTTGGTTGAATCCGTTACTTCTATTTTTAAAATACCATCTTCCCTTATTGCATAAGGATGAATCATCTCTTTATCCCAGATACCGACTTTTGTAAAATAAATCCCCGGAACTAGGATTATCTCTCCCAAATCCAGCTCTATTGAGCCTTTTCCTTGGATGCTCTCTATAGGGAATCCATCGTTCTTTGTACTAGCTGAACAACAGAGTATGCCGTCTGCCCTGATTATTTCTAAATAAAAAATTGGATTTTCTATCTTTGCCTTTGTTTCATATTCTATTTTTACAGATAGAGACTCACCTACTAAAAAGCTATCTGCCTGCTTGTCTTTTCCATCGTACAAGAAAATATTTGATATCTTGGCAAATGGATCCTCCTTTAGTTTTATCTTATACCCGTCTGATGTACCTTTTTTCTTAAGCTCTTCTTCTCTTCTATCGTAAACTATATTTCTATAGTAAGGAATAATCTCTTCCGGAGTCCCTTCTTTTAATGCCGTCCCTTTGTCAATAAGTATCACTCTTTTACATAGATTCTGAACCAGAGAAAGATGATGTGATACTAGTACTATGGTTACACCAGAATCAAGTAGCTCTCTCATCTTATGTGCACACTTTGCCTTAAATGCCATATCGCCTACTGCTAAAACTTCATCAACCAACATAATGTCCGGATCTATATGGGCTGCAACAGAAAAACCCAATCTCGTATACATACCAGACGAATATCTCTTGACCGGAGTATCTATAAACTCTTCAATTCCAGAGAATTCCACAATACTGTCAAATTTTCTTTCTATATCCTTTTTAGACATTCCTAGAATGGCACCATTAAAATAGATATTCTCTCTCCCTGTAAATTCAGGATGAAATCCTGCAGTTATCTCAATCAAAGCAGAAAGCTTTCCCTTTATATTAATTTCCCCTTGAGTAGGCTTTATTATCCTGGATAACAACTTTAAAATTGTACTCTTTCCCGCTCCATTAGGACCGATAATTCCTAAAACACTACCTTTCTTAACTTGAAAAGTAACATTTCGTAATGCCAAAAATTCATCATTTGATAATATTCCGTTATCTCTATTTAGGGGTTTTGACCTCTGGAACAAATTAGGTATTGCATCTCTTAGAGAATAAAGCTTATCTCCCTTTTGAAATTTTTTCCATACATGGTTAAATTCTATTACATTCATCTTAGCCTCTCAGGTTAAATCTTTTCTGCAAATAATGGTTCAGTTTTGTGGAAAATCATTAAACCGCCAACAAAAATTGATAACGCCCAAATACCAGCATAGATCAGCCAAAAAATATCCGGTGATTTGTGTAATACAATTGTCGCGTTGATCGCTTCTAATATACTCCCCACAGGATTCAGCAAGAGAATCGTTTTCCATTTTCCAAACATTCCTGCTTCGTAAAAAACAGGCGTAAAAAATATTCCAAAGGTTAACACTACATCTGCTATGTATTTAACGTCTCTAAAGAACACATTCCCGCATGATAAAATCATGGCTAATCCCATAGTTATTAAAACAAGGATTGCTAATATCAATGGAATCCATAAGATATGTATACTTATGGGTATCTTTACAAATATAAATATTATTGCTAAGGTTGTCCCTGCTATCAAAAAATCAAATAATTGTGCTAAAACATATGAAACGGGAAAAACTTCCTTTGAAAAATAAATCTTCTTCACTATATTCATATTTGCCACAAGGCTATTTGCTGAAAATTTAAGGGCTCCTACAAAAAATGCCCAGGGCAAAGCCTTAACAGTTATAGAAATAATTTGTGTTAACTCTAAAGGCTTACCCGTAAGGATCGACATTGCCTTTTTAACCATAATCCCTGATAAAACAACAATTGTCGGCATAAATATCGCCCATAAGAAACCCATAATAGTCTGCTTGTATCTAATCTTAATATTTCTAAAGGTTAAAGCGAGTAAAAGCTCTCTATACTGTATGAATTCTTTTAGTATTTCCTTAAGCATATATGCCCTTCCTTTTAATTAAAGTGTTATTTTTATAAGTGTATAAAAAAGCATGATGACTCCCATAGATGCAAATCCTATATTTCTTATATCTCGTCCTGCTAAACTATTTACAAGACTTGTATCTTTTTCTTTTGCCACGTTAAATAAACTCGCTGATAAGGCAAATAACATATACGGTAATGGTATATACAGCCTCGAAAGAAAAAATGCAGCTGCTGCAAAACCTATTAAAGATGCCTGTAAACCATAAGCATAATTTTTGAGATGAGACTTGCTTTTCTGAATAAGTGAAAGACCTTTAAAAGAGCTATAGAATAAGCCAACCCAGAAAAATAGACCTAATAGACCTGCCTCTGCAAGAGCTAACACAAAAGAATTATGTGCGGTTAGGCCATAATCCTCCATATACATTTTATAGCCAACCCCAAATATAGGATTGGACTTTACAAGCTGAATACCGTAATACCAGGCATCCACCCTGTTGTACGCTGATGCTTCATCCGTTGATAAGGACGCCAATCTTGAAGGACCTAATGCAAAGACTAAACCAATAAACAAAACACCAATAATTATACCGAACACAAGTTTTTTTGACTTTTTAATAAAATAAAAGGCTCCGGCAGCCATAAGAGCAAGTAAAGCACCTCTTGAATTAGTTAGATATAATGCATAAAGTAAATATCCAAGTATAGGAATTGTAATTAGTTTTGATATAAACTTTGTTTTTCCAAATAAAAAAGCAATTAATATTGATGCAACAAGAACAAAAGCTAAACCAAGGTCATTAGGATCGCCGAAGATACTAATCCAGATGATTCGTCCGGGGACATTTGGTTCATGTGGATTGTATATCAATCTTTGGCCAGCCCATCCATATCCAGTGTTAAATTGATAAATACCTTGAATTGCAAGTAATAACGTGAGAAGTATTAATAGATATATAGTAATTTTAAACTTTCTCTCTGAATTTATTATGAGAACGAAAAGAAAGTACGTGACAACTATCTTGAAAAACTCTCCAAATGTCATCATAAGTCCTGCAAAATAAGTATGAGCTACATGAGAAAGTAAAAACGCCAGAAAAAGGCCAAGCATGAGCTTATTCTGCGGAGCCTTGAATGTATCAAATTTTTTCTTCATCATAAGAGTCAACATCAATGATGCAACTGCGACTGTAGTTAATATGTCCATCATCTGCCAGCCGTAGAATATAGGGATCCATTCAGCTGGCCTTAGATATATTGCTGTTATGTATAATAATAAGCAAAAGAATGCCATTTTTATTTATCCTTTTTATTTACATATACCTATATAAATACTGCGGGAGGTGGTATTCTACGCTGGTCATTACGTAGCCTAGGACCTTTACGCGGGCTTGGTCTAATAGTTGTTTTGCATGTTGGACAATATTGCGTTGAGTACGCCCGGCTTGTATCACCATAAGTACTCCATCAACCTGAGCACCTATTACACTTGGGTCAGTAACAGGTAGGACAGGCGGGGCATCAATTATGATATAGTCAAAATTGTTCTTTAATATCTTCAATAAATCTCTCATCCTGTAGGATGATAGAAGTTCTGCAGGGTTTTTAGGGCCTTTGCCTGCAGGTAGTAAGGTTAAATTTTCTATACCTGTCTTTATAAGCACATTGTTAAGTAAAAGGCTATCCTGCAAGTATTCTGACAGGCCTGAATCCACCTTATCTATACCGAGGATATTATGTATTTTGCTTTTCCTTAGATCAGCATCTACAAAAACTATAGATTTGTTATTCAAGTCATGCGCCATAGTAATAGCCAGATTTAAGGCAGTAATGGTCTTACCCTCGCTATTTATAGAGCTTGTGATAGCTATGGTTTTAATGGGCCTTGCAGTTGAAGAAAGGGATAAAAGATTTGTGCGAAGTGTCTTATACTGCTCAGCCACAGGAGACCTGGGATCAGAGAATGCGACTACATGTTCATCTATATTAAGGTCTTTTGTAATCTGCGGGTCTATTTTTACCACATATGAATGTTGTGGTTTCTTGTCGATTCTTGATAAACGGTCTTCTGCTGCTTTTTTTAAGGCTTGTGTGATTTTTCCCATGATTATATCTCCTTTTCCTTTATAGATTCCTCTATAATATCTTTGTCTATTTTTGGTTTACTATATATATATCCATTTAATAATGCGTGGTCGCATAGGGAATTTATAAGACGTGGTATACCCTGTGAATATTCGTATATCCTATCCAGCGCTTCTGGTGTAAATACATCAGAACCGTTCTGTGTGGCCTGTAAAAGTCTATGTTTTATATATCCTTCTGTATCTTCCTTATCCAAAGGCATTAAGTGATACTGCAAACTAATCCTCTGTCTGAACTGGGCGAGAGATTTAAGGTGCAGTTTTTCTCTTAATTCCGGTTGCCCTATCAGTATTATCTGGATAAGTTTTTCCTTTTCTGTCTCGAGATTAGATAACATGCGGATTTCTTCTAAAACCCTCGGCGAAAGGTTCTGCGCCTCATCTATCATGAGGACAATATTATTATCATGTGACAATTCAGATATTAGAAAATTATTTAATTGATTGAGAAGACGTGCCTTTGTCCCCTTTACCGGAGCCTCACCTAAGTCATCAAGGACTGTAATAAGTAAATCCTTGGCACTTATGTGCGTATTTATTATAAGAGATACCTTTGTATTGGGGCCCAGGCGGTTTAAAAGTGCCCTGCATACTGTTGTCTTACCTGAACCTATTTCACCTGTAATCACCACAAAGCCTTTACGCTCGTTTATGGCATATGCCAGACTATCCAAGGCCTCTGTGTGTTTCTCGCTTGGGTAGAAATACTTTGAGTCTGGTGTCAGGTTGAATGGGTTTTCTTTGAATCCGTAGAATTTTTCGTACATAATTATGGTTTAGTTATGATTGTGTAGACTATCACTATGTTGACAAATGCTACACTTGCCAGGACCCATGTCCA
>JAHJDO010000037.1 GCA_018812485.1 bacterium
CAGTAGAATAATGAGAAAAACATTCAGAAAATCCTTGCAAGTCAGGGTGTTTTTGCTGAATCTTGTGACAGATTTACCATCATTTATTCCAAAATTAGCTTTGCAATTCCGCTTTTGGCGGTTCTATGTCTAGAACCCCAAGAAGGGAGCAAAGCGCAGCTAACACAGGAAGAATCTGATACGCAAAAACAGCTCCTTAAATATCTTGATCAGCAGTTTGGAGTAGAACCTGAACAAAGCACTAAAGCGCCAAAGGAAATCAGGTTTACTACGCCAGAAAACATACAGATTGAAAAATCCATAATTCAAAATATTTTTGAGCGCAGGAATTCGTTTCCTGTGTTGAGTTCCACCTTCATTCAGCAACAATTGGATCAAAAATATAACTATCTCCGGCCAGAACAGAGACAGGCAGTTGAAAAGATTGTCACGTCTCCTGACGGGGTGAATATTATACAGGGTTATGCAGGTACAGGGAAAACAACTATGTTAAAGGCTACTAAGGAGTTATATGAGCAGAAAGGATATAATGTAACAGGTATGAGTTTTACCGGGCAAGCAGCTGATAATCTGCAGCGTGAAACAGGAATTCCGTCTGCAACAATACACTCTCGGTTGTATATGTTGGAACAAGAGGAACTCCAACCAGCTAGGCGATCAACAGTAATGGAAACAATAATGGGAACAAAGCGTCAGGTCTGGATTGTTGATGAAGCGAGTATGACGGGCAATAAGCAGATGTTAGAATTAACACAAAGAGCAAGCAAAGCAAATGCTAAACTTGTTCTCGTTGGAGACGGATCACAGCTGCAAGCCATTAATGCGGGAAAGGCGTTTAGGATTATTTATGAGAAAGATGTATGCGATACAACAGATATGAGAGATATTTTACGCCAGAAACATGAGAATCTAAGAGAAGCAGTTAAGCAAACAGTTTTTGGGGATATTGGAAAAGCGGTTGAAAAACTTGAAGATAATATAGTTGAGAAAAAAAGGACTTTTAATAGGCATGTGCAAATTAGCAATGATTACACTAATCGCTCAAAGGAAGAAAGAGATAAAACCATTATATTAACGGCCACAAATAAGGATCGTGAGCAAATTAATGTTTATATCAGAGATTCTCTTCGAGAGAAAGGAGAGATAGGCAGAACAGGGTTTGCTTTTAATGTTAAAAACAATCGTGACGTTGAAAGTAAAAAGTCTTTTAGTAAGAGAGATAAGGTAGTGTTTTTAAATAATGATCGGGCGCTTGGCGTGAAAAACGGTACTATGGGCGAAGTTTTAGACATTCATAAAAGCGGAGAGATCTCTATCCAAACAGAAAAAGGTGTGAAAAATTTCAATATCAATAAAAATTATAATTGGATAGATCATGGATATGTATTAACTAATTATAAGGGGCAGGGACAGACAGTAAAGAGTGTCTTAATCAACCTTGATACAGAGAAAAGAAGTCTTACAAATAGGAATAGCTTCTATGTTTCAATCTCGCGGGCTACAGACGAGGTGAAAATCTATACGAATGATAAAGAAGGCCTGACAAATTCTCTCAGGACCTGGCAGGAAAAAACAACAACTTATGATCTGAGAAAACCTGAAAATGAGCAAGAAAAAGGTATTGATATGCAAAACATTAAAATGGAAGTAAAAAACATACTATTGAGTTTAGAAAAAGGCAAAGAAGAACCTGAATTAGCTGAGACAAGAAAAGAAGTAGATCGTCAGCTGCAAGGAATAGAAATGTCGCAGGAGGTAAGTATGACAGAAAAGGTAGCGCCTGTGGTAGAAAAATCACAGGCTTTGGAGAAAGAACAAGGGTTGGAAAAAGAGATGGGCATGGATTGATACAAGGGATTAAGCCGAGATACGTGTAAAATAGTACCACTTTTTACCTTATCCGAATAAAGGAGAAGTTTGAAAACACCGGAAGAATTATTAAAATATACAGGGGGTCTTTATAATGAGATACATAAAGACGATCTTCCTCCTCAAAACGAGAGAGAGAAACAAGCTGACATTATTCTATCAAGGTTAAAAAAGTTGATAATAGATCTTATTCTTCAAGGTGTTTCTCTAAAAACCCTAGACGTTGCTTTAATGTATCAATGGGTACGGATAACAACTTGGAATCATGGTATTAAGGAAAAAACTTTTGAGTATTGGATCTCACATCTTGAGCTAGTATATTTCCCTCTTATAAAAATGCTCAAAGAGCTTGAAGCAAGCATTAAAGATGATGGTCCTTCTAAGGATATGAAACAACTTGGCGCTGGACTTGACGAGGTAAAAAACATTGCTCAAAAGACTAGCAAGAAGGAGTATTCACAAGCAGAAATAGTAAGAATGGTGAACATAGCGAACCCAGAGTTATTTCGGCTTACTCAAAGCTTTATTAATGATAAAATTCATCCAGGATTAATAGAAAGCGGTTATTTTTATTATTGGTTGAGAATGTCAATAATGTACGCTAACGGTCCTGAAGAATTCTTTCAAAAACTAGAGAGAAACTGGGATATAGTTATGAAAAGAGTTAATGAATTTGTTGTGAATTTATCTGCGCAAGATAATTAAGAATATTTCTACCCACCCTCTCCTCTTATTCTCATATTTCTCCCCAATTTTACTATGGAATTTTCTCTGCCATTTGCTATGGAATGTATTTTAACATTAAAGTACATGATTCTGAAGTTAGGTAAGGGTATATATAAAACTTTCTTTTATTGTCTATCTGCCTGTAATAGGGTATCCTCATATTTAGAAAAGAAACAGTAGTATGATAAAAAGCAAGGGGAAAGCTTATTGAAATTATGCAGCTAAAATGAGCCAGACACTCTTATTAGGCAAACCAGTTCCTATTAGAAGCCTTTGCTTTAGAAATGAAATGGGAGAATGGCACAGATACAGGGTTTGCACTATATGGGATTACTCATCAGTAAAATTTACTCACACGCCCGCACAGGCTAATCTTGTAAAAGATGAAAATGGCAGGATTGGGGTAAAGATCACAGGCAGAGACAGTGGTTTAGTGAAAGTGGGTGCTAAAAAAGGTATTTTTGATTCTTTGTTTGCTCCCTTCAATGCTCTGAGCAAGAAACCAAAGAATAAATTACTTGGACAAACCAAGCTCAGTTTGGTAGAAGAGGATGGAATGTTGATTGGGAGAGAGTGAATGGAGATGGCAGGCGAATCGGGATTTGAACGATCTTCTTGGCAAGAAGATCGTTGTGTCCATGGGTAGTGGTAGAAACTTAAGGTATAGGTGGAGTGACTAAGGAGAACTGATGGCACGATTATGGCACGATTACGGCACGAATCTCCCACCGAGGCCAAATGAAAATTAATTTTGAATGTAAATCATGCCAGAATACTTGATAGTGAAGTTGGTCAAGTTTCGATAAATGAAGAAACGATGAGGCCGGATTTTGAGAAGAAAATATTATGTTCTTCCTGTGGAGAAATGACAATCGACGAGGTGCTACTCACCGAACTTGGGCAAAGTCAGCTTACAGAAGCAACATGGGATTTATAAGTAAAGGGAAAGCTGTATGGCAAAAATAAAGAATCTTGAAGAATGGGAAAAAGCAAAGAGACGATATCGATTATCAGATATGCATATTCAAATGGCAAGAGAATTAGGGATGAATCCTAAAAAATTCGGTGGACTCGCAAATCATAAACAAGAACAATGGAAAGCGCCATTGCCTTATTTCATTGAGAATATATATTTCAAACGATTTAAAAGGGGAAAGCCAGAAGTTGTGGAATCACTAAAGTAAAGCCAAAGGTAAGGATCGTGCAATATTTCGCGCTTGGCATTTTAGCCATGAAGCATAGCGGTTTTCTTACATTTTTCGGTTAGATTACCCCTTATTAAGCTCAACTCACCCCCCTCAAAATATTGCTTACAATACTTGCGTACAATACCGGGGTCTCAGGGGGATTGCTGCATTTTATATCGATATAGAATACCCCGTAAAATTAAACACTTAGGGGAAAAGTTCCATAGGATTAGCGTTAGCGTCCTGCACGCATAAATATTAATACACGAATCGGCTAGCAGCAAAGCTTTGTTTAATATAACAGACCATCGGTAAACTGTTACATTATGCGTGCAGGAAACTAGAATTTGCTAACTAAAGTTTGTAAGAAATAATCTAAAACGACCCAAAAAGGATAATTCAGGATGGCCAAAAAGTGGTTGAAGAAAAGC
>JAHJDO010000038.1 GCA_018812485.1 bacterium
TCCTCTCTTGTGTTCCTGCGAAAAAGAAAACAAAATGAGAAATTGAGCAATTATCCTATCTTCATGGCGATTGCCGAACATATTGGATATGACGCAACAGGAAGAAAAGACACAATCAATGATTTAGATACAATAATATACAAAGAATATCAGAAATTCTTAAAGAGTCCTGATAGCTACAAAGGATTATAAAAATGGTTGAGTGTTTTACAGTATATAGGGAAGAAATAAAAGCAAGATTAGATAGTTATTATTATCGGCCTGAATTTAGGGAACTAGAAGCAAATCTAATAAAATGCAAACATGCAAAATTAGGAGAAGTTATTGAGTTTTCAAACGAAACATGGAATCAAAAAGATTTTTTTGATAATGAGTTCCCGTACATTGAAATCAGCGAGATTGACATAACTTCTGGTGAGATTCAAAATATTACTTATTACAACAACTCAGAAGCTCCAAGTAGAGCTAAAATGATTGTTAGAGAGAATGATATTATTGTATCTACAACAAGGCCAAACAGGGGAGCTATAGCCTTAATTGACAAAGAAAAGGATGGCTTTATAGCTTCAACGGGGTTCGCCATTTTAAGAACGTTAAAAACAAATATTGATAGAAAATATTTGCTTTATTTCTTGAGAACTCGACTTTCCCTTAAGCAAATGCTTCAAAGGAGTAGTGGGGGAAATTATCCAGCAATTACCTCAGAAGAATTGAAAAGAGTTATTGTCCCTGTGCCCTCGAAGGAGATTCAAAATAAAATTGTGCAGATAATGGGAAAAGCTTATTTGTCCCAAAAATCAAAAGGAACCGAAGCCCAGCAACTTTTGGACTCACTCAATGGTTATGTTCTTGATGAATTGGGGATAAAGTTTTCTGAAATAGAAGAAGATAAAATATATTGCATTAATTCTGAAGAATTAGAAAATAGTCGTTATGACCCCTACTATTTTAATCCAAAATTTAAAAGACTTTTAGCAGATTTGGAGAAAAGTAAGATAAAATTAGTTCCATTAAGAGAAGTTGCAACAGAATTATTTAATGGAAAAACTCCTGCAAAAGAGGATTACGCAGAAGAAGGCAATTTTATCTTAAAAGTTAGTTGCTTAAAAAGTAATAAAATTGCATGGGATAAATTATCTTTTGTAAAAGATATCGTTCCATTAGTTAAAACTGTAAAAGATAAAGATATTCTGCTTTTATCCTCTGCCCATCAATCTGACTATCTAGGTAAAAAACCGAGTATAGTAGAAATGCCAAATACTCTAAAAAATGAAAAAATCTATTTCGTTGGAGAATTGATAAACATTAGACCAAATATAGAAAAAGTCAACCCCTATTATCTTCTTGCGATACTTAAATTAAATGAATATTATCTTTTAGTCAATAGGGAGAAAAGAGGGCAAACTTCTCATTTATACCCTAATGATTTAGGAAATGTGAAAATTCCACTGCCCCCTTTTGCTATTCAAAGCAAAATCGCAGAAGAAGTTAAGAAACGAATCCATCAAGCCGAACAATTACAAAAAGAAGCAAAAGAAGGATTAGAAAAAGCAAAAAAAGAAGTTGAAAAATTAATACTTGGTGAAAACAGATGATAAAACTCAAAGGATTATTTAGCACATCACTTGGCGGTTTTCTCTGTATCCGTGGATATGCAAAATTGGGTGATTTGGCTAAGGTTTCCAAAACAGAACCTAGTTACCAAAGAGATTTATTGTCTGGCCATAAAGTCGAGATTACTCAATTTTTATCTGACCGAACCAACTTGTTTTTTCCAGAAGTAATTTTATCTTGTAAATTGCGTTATGATTTTAGCAAAAAGAATGCAGTCAGCGGACTAAATCCAATAGCTGACATACAAAACAAAAAGGGGTTCAAATCAAACGTAGATAAAACAACGATCAAATTTCAAAAAAGTAATGATTTAGCCACAATCGCAATATACGAAGATACAAAAGAAGCACTTTTAAGCAGGGTTGATGGCAATCACCGCTTAAGTGCGGCATCTTTGAAGGAAGAATTCAAAGAATATATTACTCCTTTTTGCATCATCATTTTATCTGACGACCGGGACGATAATCGGAAAGATAAAATTATTTTCCATAACATTAATTTTAAAGCCATACCGTTAGACGAAGAACACAGTCTGAAAATAATTTTAGAGGATAAAGATCTATTTCCTGATGATTCTCTCAAAAGTCAAAATTTTGGATGGGAGTATTTCTTTACAAGGAAAATCATTGAACACGTCTTTGAACTAAGAAATATTTCTGTTATACAAAGTGATAAAAAATATAGAACATTGATTAAGAATATCGCCAAAATTCTTTTAGACAAGAAAATAATAGAAAGAAACGACAAATCTATAGAAAAAATATGTGAATCTTTAAAAGAAATCGATTTAAGATGTAAATCCAAACCTTATTTAGGTGAAAATATCGGGGTTTTTTCAGTATTAGTTATTATTCAAATTGATAAACCTAAATTGGTTGACTCGTTTATAAAATGGGTAGAAGACAGCCAGATGTACAGTATTAAGGAAATTTCCAGTACAACTCTTTTAGATATTTTTAACAAGAGAATGGAAGTAAAATGCAGAGATGTTTTCATTTCTTTAAACACAAAGCATAAAGAAAGCTTGAGAAACTGCAGTCTTATAGAGTCGGTAATACAAGATATAAATAAACAATATTTTGAACATAAAAAAGAATTAAAACTGATTCCTATTAGAATTGACAAGTCTGATACTCCTTGCACTTTTCAGATAACAGATAAAATTATTCAGAAAATTGAAGATTGTGGTTTATTTATAGCTGACCTAACAGGTATGAATCCCAATGTTTATCAAGAATCAGGTTATGCCATGGGGTATATAAAGGGCAAAGACTTAGACAATAAAATTATATTTATACTCTATTATAAAAAGGGTGCTAGAAATGTTGATAAACAAGTAGCATTCAATTTCCGTAATTCTTCGCAGATACGGTTTTATGATAGGAAAAAATTGAAAAGAGAAATATCCCAAAAAATAAAACAAAATTATGGATTGTAAGTCCCATCTCTTTATCTTAAGTTTAATAATGGCTTTTTTTTCTTCTATATTAAAAAACAAAGTTCACTTTACATAGGAAGTGCGAACTTTTTCATTTTATCCTCTAATTCCTATCTGATTCATTTCACGTCGTCAAATCTATTCTTCTAATATTCCTCTATTTTTACAACCCACTAATTTTTTCTCTCCGCTTTCCTTTCATTCTTTACTTATAGAATACCAATCTCTAAACCGACGTCGGAAAGCTTAAATATACCTATTTCCCTTTTATTATAGCAGTTCACCTTTCCTATGAATCATGAACATACAAAATGACGTTTACATGGATATTAGACGAAAGTAAATACCTGAAAACAGAAGAAGTAAGAAAGCTCATGGATACCTGCCGGGAGTTAATGCGAAAGCATAGGAGTTATCTGGCAGTAAGGAATTGTTTCATGGTTGAACTCGGCTTGTTTACAGGTTTGAGAGTAAAGGAAATGGCTAACCTGAATTGCGGTGATCTTTTAATCGGAAACGAGCAATCCACATTAATAGTAAGCAAAGGCAAGGGAGACAAGAAAAGAATTGTAAAACTTAATAATGAATTCAGAAAAAAATGTTTAAAGTTTCTGAAATACAAAGAAAAAATAAATCAGAGCATAAGTGAAGATTCTCCACTGCTCTGTTCTTTATCAGGAAGAAGATTAACTAGAAGAGCACTGCAAAAATCATTCAAGAAATGCATGAAAATCGCAGAATTGTCTGAGCATTACGGAATTCACAGCTTAAGGCATACATATGCCTCTCATTTATACAAGGCAAGCAATCACAATCTCAGATTAGTACAGGAGCAATTAGGACATTCTTCTATAAAAACGA
>JAHJDO010000039.1 GCA_018812485.1 bacterium
ATCTGCTCATTTTAAAGAGCAGGGATATAAAACTGAAATCGAGAAAAATCTCAACAGCAAGTTTTTAGATGTTGGAATTGAAACAGAAAAAGGCATAATAGCCATAGAGATAGCAATATCATCTGAACACGAAAAAGAAAACATAAGGAAAGACATAGAGGCAGGATGCGAGAAGGTGATAATAGCCTGCAAGGATAATGCAGTCCTGGAAAAAGTTGAAAACATAATCAAAGAAGCAGGCAATGAAAATAAAACTAAGGTTAAAACCTGTCTTTTGACTGAAATTATGAAACTTTCATTGGCGGATTTAGTCTAAAAGAACATGATAACCACGACAGCACAGATAGGTTTTTTTATTTAGACAAAGAAAAATAAGGGATATAATAGCAACTATCAACTGAACAATGGCACTTAAAAATTCTATATTCATAGTTCAACTCCAAGGATATTTTGTCAATCCAATTACACTTGACAAATCTCTCTATCTGACCTTTAATTGAAGACAAAACCTATCCTTCTGTCTTTAAAAGATGTAAAATTATGTTTCTAGTAGTACAATTTCTTACTATAAATAAATTATATGGATTATATAGGTGCTTTCTATTCTCAGAAACACACTGAAGAAACTCTACATAAGGGCATAGATTCTATTTTAGGGAGCCATAAAAAGCTCAATGTTTACTTCTTCCCTGTTTACATTAAACCTTCCTACTTTTCTACTTTAAAAAATGGGAACTCTCAATGTAAATTAGTCTCAGAAAATGGCGGGATATTTTTATTTGACTGTTCTTTCCAAATACGAAATTTCGGACAAAAAGGAATAATTTCTGGAAAGGTATTTATTGTAAAAAATAAAGAATATGATGACATTTACACTGTAATTACATTGGAAAATTCGCAATTTTTCTCTAGAGGTATCTATCCTTATTTCTTAAAAAATTTCCCCCGAGTAAGTTTAACTTTTATAACTCATAAAAAACTAAAAAATCTACTTCTCGAATTTAGGGATGGGAATAATTTCAAATCCTTAACTATTGTTCGAACAACCACTTATAGCCGTGTTGGTAAAAAAATTATGCCTTCGGTAAATTGGCCAGAATTTGACTTAGAAAAAGCATTTGAATGGGTAGACAATGAAAATGGATGGTTTAAGAATCTTAAATTCCAGATTAAAAAACCTCACGAACCCAAAATTGAAATATCTATCTCGCGGAAAGGAGTTATTAAAACAAACAGATACTTTAAACTTTTATATGAGTATTTTATCCTTCCTATTTCAAAAACGGTTTATGAAAATATAAAAATTTTTAGCCGAAGGGCGCGACTTGATAATCCAAACCGAGATATAAGTCCTCTATGCATAGATTTTGGATATGGAAGATTTACAGAAGTTGAAGAAAATAACAAATTCATAGACTCTTTTAAAAATATGAAGGCTTCTTCTGTATCAGTAATTCATGGGAATCCATATATACATTTGTCATTATTTGATTATTTTGACGGAAGCTCTTTTGATATTTGGGTATTGTCTACCGATAAAATTGTAATAGTTCCTCAACTTAAGGCATCATTTCAATCAATAAAAAGGCTTATGAACCACATTTTTGATAATTATGCCGAAGGAGATATTAAAGATTTTGAGGTTGCTGAATAATGGCTAAAACATTTAATGAACAAATAGACGATTATAAAGATTCAATTTTTGCCATAATCGGATTCATTAATCTTTTCCGATTTGATGATGATACCCAAACTATAGACAATGATATTATGATTTTTCAGGGGAGAAGAATGAAAACTTCATCGGCAAATAGAGTGTCTCCTGATACTGAAGTTACGCCAGATTTTTGCATTCAAGCTCCTAATAACAAGGGTATTGTAGGAGAAATTAAAAAAAGTTTTCCGGAAGAGAATAGTCTATGGATGAAAGATTTTGAACAATTAATGCGTTATGATGATGAGTTAACTAATTGGCTTACAACCAGTGGTAAAATTGATAACCACGAGATAGTACTTTTACCTGAGCAAAGTCGTTCCCGAGCAGTACAGCAATATTTTGAAGAAAGGAAAGATAGCGAAATCACTTTCAACAAAAACTTTATTATTGTTCAATTTAACCGCAACGACCAGGTTAAATCTTATTTCTTTTTCAGGAAAGAATATGGCTCATTTAAATATTTTGATAAAATTAATAAAAAGCTCCTTGTTGGAGTCATGGTACCAACAGACATATTGATGCTTAAGTATGAAAAAATTAAATTATATGACGCTAAGCCCCCTTTACCTTACTTGCTCCATCTTATATGGGAAAATGTAATTATGTTTCGCGCTTCTGATAACGAAAAATTTTCTGGGATGAAACGAATACCTATAAATATTACTATAGAGAATGTAGTAGAAGACTTGCATGCTAACTATTCGTTTAAGAAATTAAATGCTGGCGATGATACTCATCAACCTAAAATCCCACTTACATCCTGGGTGAAAGAAGCACTCAATGCTATGGTTACTTTTAAACTCGCGGTATTAATAGATAGTCAGAAAGGAGAATATACGGTTAACTTCAAGAAGTTTAAAAAAACGCTAGAAACTTTTATAGATCTCTGTACTAAACACGAGTTGGGGAACAAACCAGATAAAAAGCAGGGAAAGTTATTTAACGATATAGAAGAACCTTTGGATTTATAATTAGAAATACAGAATAATCCTACGGATTTTCCTTCTCTCCCCCCACTCTTGACAACTCCACCAATTCTAACCTATAATTAAGCAACACAATACAAACCATTGATTGAAAAACCTATCATCCTAAGGGAGTCTGAGAAATGAAATCCCTAAATGATCTTATGCAAAACCATGAGATTTGTGTTTTACAAAAGAAACTGCGCAAACATCTTATTCTACATTCATTCAAAGGACTGATTACGCCTGCCAACTTTACTGATTGGCATCTTTCACTTTATCCCTTTGCGACAATAAGACCCCTTATGTATTTCAGCAAATTGACCTTTCTTGAAAGTTTGAATTTCTTTAATGCTCATTCAAATTTGGTTTTAGATAGTCTAGCTAGATCCAATCGAGACATAACACATGCCATTTTCTCCTTGATAAGACCCGGTAGCAGTTGGAAACAAGAAAACAGCTTATCATTAAAGGAGCCGAGAGACTTAGTTGATTTCGAACGAATATGGCATCCAGAATATCAACGCTACTGCGAACATATATTCAATAATTTGATTCGCATTCCTCTCGAAGTATTAGGAAGATTAAGAAATAAAAATTACCAATCTCCTACCTTAGCCAACCGAGTACAAATACTTCAAAATAACAGCTTGCAGAGATTAACAAAGGGATATAACGCAACAGTACGTAATGCAATATCTCACGGCTCCAGCTCATTTGAATTCCAAGGAATCAAATATATAAACTCTGGGACAGAAATTGAACTTACAGCTTCAGGCTTCACAGAGATACTCGATGAACTAGTCAACACTTGCAATGCCATGGTTATAGCACTACTACTTTTTTTGTGTGGAAATCAACGTGAAGTTGCAAGATATGGGCTTAATTCTTTGCCACTTGGGGTAAGGTATCTTTTTATAGACGGGATCACATCCCATCTTGGACTCAAAATACAGTCAATGGTAGAAAGTGAGACTGTCAAAAACGAAAGACAACTAAACATTAACTGTTCCATCTCTAGCCCAGCCAGAATGACCCATATTTTTGAGAGCCTAAATGTGAGTTGGAATTCTCTAAAATTCGGAGGAGAAAATTATGGCCGTTTTGGTATATCAATTGATTGTGGGAAATCAGTTTCTGCGGCAGCATTTCTAGATGGCAAGAAACTTTGGGAAGCTATTGAAAAAGACCTACCACCCGAATCTGCAAAAGGGATTATAGAAGGTGGTCTTCTTTGGTATGATGCGCCCAGCTGGAAAAGGAAAATGCATACTTTCAGAAATATATTCCTTCTTCAACTGCAATTAGTGAAGAAACAGATTCACGATGAGTGGAAAAAGATGGGCGTTCAGCTCTTCTCTTCAAGATACGTTGTCCGAGAAACTATCAACAAAAGTGCAGGCAAAATTCGTAGATTGGAAGCGCTAATAGTATTAACTGAATCTGACATCCTAGATAAAGAACTGCTATTGAATATTGTAAGACATGCTATTCGAAACTTAAAAAGAAAAAGAATTTCCAGTATTAGTATAGGAGAAGTCAGCAAAATAAAGAAATCTCCTTCTTATGTTTGGATCAATTTATACCAACACGATGAAAGAATACGAAATTTAATACGTTCAGATTGGCGCGAGAAAAACCTTCTATTACAAGCCGAATGGACTTCTAGGACTTATAGAAAAAAGCCAGTATTTATTAAATCACCGGACAATATTTTTCGAGGAATTCGTGTTAAATTTAATCCAACCATTTCTTTTAGCATCAAATAAACCCCAACGGAAAGGATTTCTTATGAAAGCTGGAATTTATGTCAGAGTTTCAACATCCATGCAGATTGACAGAGATTCTCTGCACACACAGGAAGAAAGATTAAGGCAGTACTGCAAAGCCCAGAATTTTGAGGTTTACAAAGACAAACCATACAAAGACGAGGGAATATCAGCAAAAGACACAAAACGGCCCGCATTCGAGGAATTAATGCAGGACGTAACAGCAGGAAAGATAAACGTCATTATCGTAACAAGGCTTGACAGAATAACCCGCTCTTTAAGAGATTTAATCAACTTAATGGAATCCCTGCAGCAGCATAATGTCAAACTAATCTCCCTGACAGAAAGTATAGACACGACAGGACCAATGGGCAGATTCATTATTAATCTTCTCGGCTCAATAGCCCAATTAGAAAGAGAAATTGATTCAGAAAGAGTTTCAGCAGATATGCATCATCGCGCATTATCCGGAAAATGGACAGGCGGAGTAGTTCCCCTTGGCTACACAACAAAAGGCAAGCTGTTAAAAGTATTTCTTGAGCAAGGATTAAGTGAAGATAAGGCATTAAAAGAGGCAAATGAACTAGCACCTGAAAAAGGCAGGCTATATCTGCAAAAGCAGGAAGCTGAATTAGTAAAAAAAATCTACAAGCTTTATCTTGAATTCAGAAGCCTGAGAAAAACAACTCATGAATTAAACAGAATAGGAATCAGAGCTCCTGAAGGAGCACCATGGGCTGCAACCTCAATAAGAAGAATTTTATCAACTCCAACCTACACAGGCAAAATCTGGTATGGCAAGAGAAAAACAGAATTAGCAACAGGAAAACTCAAAAATGTGAAAAAGGAGTTATGGAAAATAGTAAAAGGACAGCATGAACCAATAATCACAGATGAAACCTTTGAAAAAGTGCAGGAAATATTAAAACAGAAATACATGAAACCGAGCAAGGCAAAGCAGGCTTATCTTTTAACAGGATTATTAAGATGCGGAATGTGCAAAGGCGGAATGTTCGGCTATGTCCAGGCAAAAAAGAACAAAAGTGGAAAATATTTTTATTACAGATGCCGGAATTCAGTCGCAAAAGGGCAGTCTGTATGCAAAGGCATGGTTTTGCCTGCGGAAAACATTGAAAAAGCAGTTATTGATTTTCTCATGAACATATCAAAAAACGACAAAATACTGAATGAGAAGGAAAAAATAATGAACAAGTATAAAGAGCAGGCAAAGCCGGTAAAATCAGATGTTGAAGAAGAAAAGAAAAGATTATTTCTCGAGG
>JAHJDO010000040.1 GCA_018812485.1 bacterium
TTTAGATCAGGAGAGGTCGCGTAGCCTGGCTTAGCGCGCACGCTTGGAAAGCGTGTAACTCGAAAGGGTTCGAGGGTTCAAATCCCTCCCTCTCCGCCAGTTCATTTTCCAATCTGCCCAACATCCCCTCTGTAACAACAAATTAAGACTGTATTAATATCCTTTTAAAAGTCAGCGGGATACTAGCGGGATATTTAAAAGGGGGAAATCATGCCTCAAAGTCAAGGTAAATTCCATAGCAAATGGCAGAGAAAATTCCATAGCTGAAACAGAAAAAATATTCACGATTTTTTCCTTATATTCCTAGCTCTAAAACTAGGCCCATTTATTTTAACAATAGTTGAATAATGAACAATTCTATCCAGAATGGCTGAAGCTAAAGTATTATCTGTAAAAATATCTCCCCAGTGTTCAAAGGATTTATTTGTAGTAATGATTAATGAGCCCCTTTCATATCTTCTGGAAATGATCTCAAAGAAATCATCTGCGCTATAACCAGGTAATTTTTTAAATCCCAATTCATCCAAGATCAGTAGATCCGGAGCTAAGTAAAAATTTATTTTTTTGTAATAACTATTATCAGCTTTTGCTGCATTTAAATTCCCGAGCATTTCAGATACAGAAGTAAATATAATTTTGTAATCTTTCATCAAAGCCTTAATTCCTATAGCTATAGATAAATGTGTTTTGCCTGTGCCTGGATTTCCTATGAAAACTATATTCCTTTTTTCTCTGATAAAGCTGCATGTCAAACAATCATTAATTACTTTCTTGTCTATTGACGGCTGAAAAGAAAAATCAAAATCTTCCACTGTCTTGTATGTAGGCAGTTTTGCCCTTGCATATCTTTTTTTGTAACTATTATCCCTGCGGTTATTATATTCATCTTCCATAAGCAGCTCTAAAAACTCAACATAGCCCAGAGATTTCTTCTGCGCATAAGATAATCTCTCTTCTACTGAATTATATATTCCTGATAGCTTAAATTCTTTTAATCTAGTTTTTAATGTATTCATAATTATTCCTTTCGCTAACTGTAAATTCTACTGGCAAAACATAGCTCCCATTTGCGCAGATATTTTTAATAATTTGATATTGATGAACTCCAAAAGCCAACCCTCTTTTACAGGACAGATTAACAATTTCTTTCGGATAACGTTTTACTAAAGATAATATCCCGTAGACAGGTCTGGTCCAATCTTTCGGTCTTTTTTGAACAATCAAGAAAAATAATTGTTCTGCATAGCTTCCTATTTCTAACATCTTTATCTGATACTTCTCCTGATGTTCTGTTTCTGAATGTCTCTTATACTTTGGATAATGACTTTCATTTGTAGAAAAGTTTCCTCTTTCTTTCTGCCTTGGATGCACCGCGATCTGCTTTGCCTCACAACACACCTTTAGCAATTCTTTAGTTAATTCTATCTCTACTTCTTTCCCTACATATTCAAAAGGAACAGAATAATAGTTGTAGTCCACATAAATATGACAGTCATGATACACTTTCCTTGTTCCTACTTTTGCTAATTTAAATCCCTCCAGAGGAAGCGGAATAAGTTTCTCTTTCTCTTCTGCTCTAAACACTTCTTGAGGAACCTTTCTTGTTGTTCCATGTATCCTGTTATTGCAGGTGTTCTTTTGCCAATTCCGAAGTTGTCTGTCTGTATCATCTCCACTTTTAAATGTCCTGCCTGCAAAGAAATTATTCTTTACATATTTTATTCCTGATTCTACTTTTCCTTTATCATTTGGATGATATATCCTGCATGGTATGGGCTTAAATCCATAATGCTCGGCAAACTCTTTATACAATCTCTGATACACAGGTTCATAAAAATTAGCTTCCAGAATTGCCGCTTTTAAATTGTCTATTCTTACACCATCCGGCACTCCTCCAAAATCATTAAACGCATTTATATGACATTGAATGAATGTCTCCACTCTCTGATCATAAACCTTCTCATAATAGTCTAATCTTGAATAACTCAATTTCATGTTAAATACCCATGTCTTTCGTCTCTTGCCTTTATTATCAGGAGTTAATCCTACATAACCAAAATCCACCTGGGCTTCTTCTCCGGGCAAAGTCTGTATCCTGACAAAGATATTCTCTCTCTTTTTGATATTTGCCAAATAATTCCTCACTGTTGAATATCCTGTCTTCGCTCCCATTCTTTTAAGTTCTTCATGTATCCTTACCCCGCTCAAGCCTGCTTCCATCAGCTCTATTATCTTCTCCTTGTAAGCGTCAAGTATCCTGGGATGCGGCTTCTTCTGGGGATATTCCTTCCCTGATTTTATGTTTTCTACAAATTTTGATACTGTTTTCCAGTCATGTCCTGTTGCCCTTGCTATCTCGGTCTTGTTCATTCCTTTTTCCACAAGTGTTTTCATCGTCGTATACATTGCCATCCCTATCATTTTTACACCTCCTAATGCCTGCTACTCTTGCACTAAGAGGCGCTTTTTTCAAATCCTAAAATTCATTGCTTTTCCACATTATCCACATCTTCCACAAAGAAAGAAAAAAGAAGCAAAAAAGAAAGAAATTACTACTACTATTATTCTCTCATTTTCCCCTATTTTTGCTATGGAATTTTCTCTGCCATTTGCTATGGAATTTATTTTAACATTGAGGAGAACCCCCAAATCTAAAATAATCAAAAAAGCTCCCCAGTGGGGAGCCAATTCAAATTAGAGAAAAACTTCTCCAATTAAGTAAAGAATGCTCCTTCTAACGGTTTGTAATTGTAAACGGTTTTCGTTTATAAATAATATAAACCGAATTTCTTTACAAAAGAAGAGTTTAAAAACTTGAAATCACAATTTGTGATATCAAGTTGAGGTGGTAGGGGTAGGTGGGAGATTCGTGCATTAATGTTAAGCTCAACATTAATGCACGAATCCCCCTGTGACCCCTATTTAGAGTTTTCTTACTATATTTCCAAAAAACGAGATATTTGGGCTTGACAGGAGATATTTACTGTTTTATTATATGGGGCAGTTGTCCCATGCAATAGGGCACAGGAGAAAATATGTTAATACCTATTAAAAGAAAA
>JAHJDO010000041.1 GCA_018812485.1 bacterium
GTTGCCTCTGGCAGAAAAAATTAAATGCTTAGCTCTGTGGTGTTAAGTGGAATATCAAAGAGAACAAGGGCAGAAAAAAACAAGCAGATGCTTCTTGAGAATTAAAACAGAGAGGAATTAGGGAGATTTCAGATTCGCATAGGGATTAAACAATTTAGGTCAAGAGGAGAATTATGCTTTTAGACTGTTTCAAGAAGGGGTGTAAAATAGAATTTAGTTTGACTCTAAAGAAGATAAGTAGAGAACAAAAAATTTCTTATTAATTATTCATTTTCCTACAAATGCCACATCAACCAACGCCATATCCTATATATAATATTGCAGAAAAGCAAAATTAAGAGCAGAAAACCAAAAACTGAAAAAAGAATCCTCAAAATTCTCTTCTTTGCTTTTTCTACTTCTGTTGCAGTCTGTTTTATAATTTCCCTATCTATTTCTTGTATCTGTTCTTCTTTGGTTTTTTCCTGCCCTTCAACTTCAAGTCTTGTCCCGCATCTCTCACAAAACCTGCTGTCTTCCTCATTCTCAAAACCACAATCTAGGCATTTCATCTTTTTTCTCCCATAGAAAGATAAATTAGAAAAAGTTTAATATGGAATTACATTCTAAATATCTAATCCCTTTTTAGCCATGGTACCAAGAGAGATTATTGGGAAATCCTATTGAGATGGCAACCCATAGTCAGTTCTGTACAGTTTTACACTGTTCGTGCGGACATACCTGATCCCGATGGGTTCGAAAACGCACATCAGGGGGTCTATTCGTATTACACATCTCTCTAACCAATACCCGCATCCTTCCATGTTTCTTGAGATTTCCTTGTCATCAACTTTCATAGTATAAATAGGATAATACCATCTAACCCACACCATTCTTTTACTTTGCTCAACCACTAAAATCTTAAATGTGTGGGAATAGCCATACCGATCAACAAACTTTCCCTCGAATTGCTGAGGAGAACCAAGAACACTACATATACCACCTTGGCATGGTTCTTTAAGACCAAGGTCGAAAATTCTAATAGGCGTAGACGCAATCTTGTCACGTTCTCTCTCGGCGCGTTTTTTCTCTTCCTGTGCTTCCCGAGCTTTCTCTGCTTTTTCGTTTTCTATACGTTCTTGCTCTTTCTTCTCTAATTCGGCTTGTTCTCGCCTCGCTTTTTCTAGACGCTCTTGTTTTTTACGTTCATCTTCTTGTTTTGCTCTTTCTTCTTGCTCTATTTGTTGTGCTAGAAGTTCCTTTTCATGACGTTCTTTTTCTCTTGCTTCAGTCTTAAGTATTTTTTGATATTCTAACTGTTCAAGTCTTTTCTGTTGATTATCTGATATCTTTACAAAAAGCCAAATTAAAAGCAGACAAATAAGAACAGAAATAAGACTCAAAAGTTTCATCCTTCTCTTTTCTTCTTCTGTTACAGGCTGTCTTGCAATCTCCTCCATTATTTGGGGGGTTTCTACCCCCTGTTCTTCCTCAAATTTTTCTTCAGTTTCCTCTTCTTCTATTTCTGTTACTTCTATTGGCAAAACTGATTCTTTAGCCGTTTCAAGTCTTGCACCACACCTCTCGCAAAACCTGCTGTCCTCCTCGTTTTTATAATCACAATTTGGGCACATCATAAAATTCTTTATTTAATGTCTTTTTAGGGCAAAACCTGCACATATTCCAAAAAAAACTGCAAATATCCCTGCCATTAATATTGAACTTATACCCCACTTTCCCATTATAATTGCCACATAAATCATCCCAACTATGCAACCTGCACTAAGGAGTAAGGAAAAAACACCCAGCCCAACATTTCTTTCTTTTTTATTCTTCTTTCTTCTCTTTCCCAATAAAGGAATAGATTTTGAAGCTGTTAGCTCTGCACCGCACCTCTCACAAAATCTACCTTCTTCCTCATTCTCAAAACCACAATCCAAGCATTTCATTCAATTATTCCTTAATTTCCGCCCCACAATGCCGGCAAAAGTTTGTATTTGATGAAACAGCTAAACCACAGAGAGAACATGTTATCTTTTTATTCTTCCTTAAGATATTCAATGTTTTATCTTTCGCATTAGCAATCTTGTCTTCCAGATCTTGTATGTCTTTATTCAATTCCCGAATCTTTGGCAGGATTACCCTATATTCATGGGAGAGCTCTCTTGTGGTTGACCTGGAAAAAATCTCATCTATAAGACAAAATCTAATTTCGTCTTTTTCTATTTTTGCAGATGGGCCAAATGAACGAACACGATCTTCAATATAATGCAGCCTTATGAGATACCTGTCTTTCTCCCTTTCAATTCCTGTTTTCTTTGATTCTAACAGCTGCAAGCTTGCAACATTTTCAAGCCCAACTTTAAGTTCCCTTACTATTACTAAAGAGCCGTCTTCAGTTTTCCTGACAAGATATAAAGAATTACAAAATTGGCACCTAAATATATCTGTATCTTCTGTCCTGACAAGTAAACCACCGCATCCTTTTTTGCATATTAACTGGCTTAATTCAGTATTGCCTTTTGTTTCAAAATTTCTCATCTTGTAGGACCAAAACAGAACTTATTCAGATTTTTTTAAGCAATCCCTTCTTCTTTTCTTCAAACTCTTCTTTTGTTATTGCGCCAGCATCAAGAAGCTCCTTTAACTTTTTAATCTGTTCATAAGCATCTTCTTTTCCCTTCGGTTGCAATCCTTCTTTTATTGCACCAGCCATTGCAGTCCCAAGTCCAACACCAGCACCCAATCCCACGCCTATGCCTGCGACGCCATCTCGCTGGGTTGCAGCTTTTTCCAAAGCCTTTGCTGCCTGAAACTGCAGATATTTATTCATATCCTGAATAACATTCATTCCTGTCTTTGTGTCAATGAGTTTTTCCACTTCCTCGGGAATTGTGTAGCCAGAAAAATAAAAATCCACCAGTTCAACGCCAAATCTCGCAAAATCCTCTGAAAGATGATTTTTAACAATTGTTGACAATTCTGTATACAATTTGGGAAGTTCAAATATAGACTTAAGATTTTTCCCTAAAGTATCAGTTGTTCCAAATATTACAATTTCCTTTAAATATGGCCAAATTTCCTGATCTTCAAAGATGTTCTGTGTTCCTACAATCGTATTTACAAAAAGTTGGGGGTCATTAATGCGAATGGAAAATATCCCATGACAGCCGAATCTTATTATTCCCAGTTCGCTGTCTTTTAACATTAACTGGTTATCTCTCAATACTAAAGGGTTTTTTGTACCCCAAGGAATGCCTCTGAAAATCTTCAAATTAATAAAATAAACTTCTGCCCTGAAAGGGCTTGTTTTCCCATAACCAACTAATCGTGTTATCTTAGTAACCCCGGGTAAATTCTGGGTTTTAAGAACATGCCTGCCGGGACCAAAAACATCCAAAGCCTTTCCATCTCTGAAAAAGATAGCTGCCTGGCTTTCTCTTACAACAAGTTGGCTTCCAAAAGCTATTTGTGCCTGCGTTTCTCCTGTTTTGACATTGGGCTGTTGATATCTATAAACCATCCTTTTGCCAGAATTATCAAAAAACTCAATTACTTCCATTTTATTCCTCCAGTAATATTTTCTTTCTTGAGCTGAACAAACTGTTAAAATCGTCAATAATGCCGCCAATCTCTCTTAAGTATTTAGCAATCTCCCCGGACTTCTCATTTCCCATTTTTACAATCTCTTCTATGATATCTTTAATTTGCTCAACTTCCTCAACAAGTTCGGCATCAAACTTATATAATTTATCCAACTCCTGTTTCCCTACTTGAGAAAGATCAAACAAACCAGAGGCACCATATGTTGCATACCTTACTCGGTCTGCTGCTTTCGCAATCTTTTTCTGGATAGAATTAACTCGCCTCAATAAATCCATTTTATCTTCCTTGGCAAGAACTTCACATAAACTTCCTAATCTGTGTTCCTGCTCTTTGAGCATACTTGAAATACTTTCCCTCAATAATCTGTCTGCTTCTCTTCTTTTGCCACGCCTTGCATACCTGATAAAACCCGGAATTACAGCCCCAATTTTTTCTAAAAAAGACAGTTTCTCAACCCTTTTTTCTATTTTATCCATTCCACCCTCCATTCAGGAAAACTTTATATATTCATATTACCTGTAAAAAATATGCCAGTCAACAGAAGAAAAGGTATCAGTAAGGAAGAAAAAGCGGGTGAATTTGTCGCTAACACCTATGCAAAAAGGATATGGCCGTCTGTTAATGTTGGCAAAGGATTAGCACAAGGGTATCTCAATTTTGTTGAAAAACTGGGGAACAGCCTTGAGCCTCTGGGAAAGCGGTTAGAAGCAATGGAAGAAGAAGAAAGGCAGGAAAGGAAAAAGATTGAAGAACGGGATTTGAAGGATGAAGGCTCACATTTATATTCACTCAAAAAAATGCACGAGAAAGATGAAAGAAATAGGGAATATGAAGAGAAATTAAATAAATATGAAGAACAAATAAAAAGATTCGGAAAGCAAGTCATTCCTATTGAAGACATAAGAGAGGACATATATTCTAATTTAAAGGAGATAAAAGGAGTTACAAAAGACATTCCATATGAAAAAAGAAAAACAGAGCAACTTTCAGAAATTTATGATTTAGTGAGAAGTATAAACAAAGAGGTGCGTAATGCGTTAAATGAAAAGTATCCCACCTATAAAAGAAAAGAAAGTTTACAAACTGTAAGAGGAAAACTTAATACACTTGAAGAGATTCTCCAACAAACCAATGGATCCCGACTTGAGAAAAGTGTTTCTCTCATTGCAGCAGGATTGTTAACTTTGGGTTTAGTAGGAATGTTTTCAACTGGAATATCATCCTATACCGGTTATTCAATTCTGAATATCTCCAGCAAATCATATTCTCTGGCATTTATTTTCTCTATAATTTTTATAGTATCAGGAGCTATTCTTTTATTAAAAAAGAAAAAACGATTTAAGATGTAATTATCTATATCCTCTTCCTATTTCTTTTTTATGCTTTTAGGCTGTTTCCGGTAGTATAATTATGATAGTTAGGTTAAAAAATGACCATAGATAATACATATAAAGAACATCAAGTTTTCAAACAGTTATCAGAATATGCTGATTTTTACAAAAATCTTTCATTATAAATATTTCAGTTTATAACTCTGGGAACAAAAGCTATTTGCAACATTGACTCTTATGTATATTCTTCTATACAAGGAACACTTGAATCAATAAAAGATATTTTAATAAAAGGACGTATAAATGATTCATATGCACTATTGAGAAAATATTATGATTCGACAATAATTAATGTCTATTCCAACTTGTATTTGGATGATCATTTCAGCATTGAAAACTTTGTTGTTGAAAAGATTAATAATTGGTTAAAAGGAAAAGTAAAACTCCCTGAATATCGAGTAATGTCGCAGTATATTAAGGATTCGAAAAAGTTGTCTAACATTAATAAATTACTATACAAAGATAACACATATAAAAACATAAGAGACCGTTGTAATGACCATACTCATTATAACTTTTATCACTATGTACTTTTAAATGACAATGAAATATGTTTAGAAAATAGGTTAGAATTTTTAAATATCTTTTCGAAAGATTTAGAAAACATTTTTATATTGCACCTTTCATATCTTTTCTATCTAAACGATCATTATATGATGTCAATTGATTATGTTAATAGTTTAGACTGTGGGCTAACGCCAGAAGAAGGTTCTCAATATCTTGTTGCTCCTTTTATTCAAACAGCATTTGATACCGTGATAAAGAAAAACAGAATGGATTTAGCAAAAGAGATTAAGAGTAAAACATCAATGAAACTTGAGTAAAATCTGGGAGTAAAAATTTAGAGTACTTTCATAAGGGTTGTCTCGAAATTTATGCTTTTAGGCTGTTTCCGGTGATATAATAAAGATAATTAGATGGAGAAAAAGTTAATGATAGAAGAAGAGCAAGCAAAAAGGAAGGCTGAAGAAATTAAAGACATATTGAAACGGAAATTTAATCAGGAAGCTCAAGTAGACGAAAGAAGACTAAGATGGGAAGGGAAATATTATAAATTAACATGGAGTACTTTAGGCAGGGGAAAGTGGAGCACATTTTTGTCAGTATGTACGCGCGGATGGTTAAAAATTCACGAAAGAAATCCATCTAAACACCCTATACCCTATAAAGATCATCTTGATAACTTAGTAAGTAAAGGTTTTAGAATTATTGGAGAGGATACAGATGGTCTAAGCTATGTCGATTGGGATATTCCAAACCTAGCAGAATTTGTTAAATTACAATTTGAATACTACACTTAAGACAGGTAGGAAAACACTAAAAGGCGATTTCTGAGTGCTTATTTGAACAGCGATAAATACTGGGCAGTTTCAGGTCTTTCATCCTTTCGGAATCCTCTGCCTCTGCCTGCCAAATCATCTTCCTGCTTTCCAAGCAAACCCACAAGAGAGTTAAATTTTTTGCTCACTTCCTTGTCATTCAGATTCTCACGATTAAATCCCAAAACATAAAAATTTATTCTTGCCCTGTCTGTGTAATTAAATATCTTCTTCTGGGAACCTTCGTAATTGTCAATGCATTTCAGCAAAAATTCGTTTTTTTCTGCTATGTTTGAATTTCCAGGAGTAAGTCTTGCAAGAATATAAGCAAAATCCTCTATGCTGTGCCCTTTTCCCCCTGCTTCTGAAGAATAGGTGTAAATCCCTTTTGTATTCAGTTCGCAGACAGCATCTCTCACTGCCCCCTCAATATCACGCAGATCAAAGACATGTTTTTCATTGTCTTTCTCGCCGATTTTATTTATACGAGGGTCTAATCTTATATGCAGACTTCCATCCTTAAGCAAAAGGTTTCCCTCTATTTCTTTTGCATTCCTATTTGGGAAAAGATACGAAAGCAGATTATTTTTGAATGCCATTTTACCTGGGATATCAAGGCAGGCAGGATTTATAAACCTTTCTATTTGTAGTTACTAAGTCGTAGTAATATATTGAAGACTACATCTCTTTATCTGTCACTTTCATATTCGTTGTCATTGTGTTCTTATATTGTTTTAATCAGCAAAAGTGCTAAAATTAACCAATCTATAAAAGAAGAGCTGACATGGACCCATTAGAAAGAAAAAAACAGGAAGACCTGCTGAGTGGGAATTACATACAGAGAGGCGGAAAGAGAGTAGTAATAAAAGATAAGGACGGGAAACAGGTTCCCATAACTGATCAGCAAAAGATTACAGGGCTTGATGAAACCGGCGGCATAGTTGACTTGGAGTCTGACAATATTCATGAATATGACTGCCAGTGCCCGGCAGAAGGAAGGCAAAATTATGGCGGGAAATGCGCGATATGCGGTTCTACTTTCTGTAATAATATTCTGAATGACAAGCCGACATGCTACAGGAAATGCTCATGGTGTCATTTAAAAATATGCATGCGACATGTAAGAGGCAGGGAAGGACATCCTGTTTACTGCTCTGTAAAATGTTTTTTATTGGCTAATCCTGTAATTCTTGCAGGACTGATTATTGGAATAACTGTTATCATCTCATTAATCATAGCATCAGCACCCTAATCACTTTTTGTTTTATGGAACAAAGAAAAGACAGCCAGAAAAACGAAAACCCTGAACTCAACGTAATAGAA
>JAHJDO010000042.1 GCA_018812485.1 bacterium
AGTACTGTTTGTTGTACCATTGTTTCACCTCGTTGGTTAAGTGGTTGTTTTAGTTTTGTGAGTCCTATTATCGCTTGCCAACGAGGCTTTTTCAATATCTTTCCACACCAATTTATTTCCAATAGCGATTCTAGGGTCAATAGAGCTTTGATTTTATTAGTGCAATGTGATATCTTAAATGTAAAGAAAAGAGGCAATTATTATGAATATAGAGAATTTTAAATCTGATGATACATGGCGCGTTTTCAGAATAATGGCAGAGTTTATAGAGGGATTTGAGATATTATCCAGAGTAGGCAAAGCTGTAAGCATTTTTGGCTCTTCAAGAGTAAAACCTAATGATAAATATTACAAAATAGCTGAAGAACTAGCAGCGATGCTTGTAAAAGAAGGCTATGCTATTATTAGCGGCGGCGGGCCCGGGATAATGGAAGCTGCTAACAAAGGCGCATTTAAGGCAGGCGGAGAATCAATAGGACTGAACATTGAAATACCACGAGAACAAAAGCCAAACAAGTTTGTCAAAACTCTTCTTAACTTCAGATATTTCTTTTGCAGAAAGGTAATGTTTGTTAAGTATGCTTCTGCATATGTTGTATTTCCAGGTGGTTACGGAACAATGGATGAATTCTTTGAGGCGCTTACATTAATACAAACCAAAAGGATTAACTCTTTTCCTGTAATTCTGGTAGGAGGAGAATACTGGAGGGAGTTGGTTGAATGGATTAATGGAGAACTCATCAAACGAAAGTATATTTCTCAAAAAGATACAAATATTTTCCATGTTGCAGACACTTCTCAAGAAGTAGTAGAGGTTATAAAGAATTTTTACAAAAAAGAAAATACACGCACTCCCATCTGATTGCGGAGTGTATATCTTTAAAGATAAAAATGGGAAAGTCATATATGTAGGCAAGGCTGCATCGCTCAAGGATCGTGTTAGATCATACTTTCAAACCTCCCCAATTTACCCAATTCAAAATTCGAAATTAGTTAAAGAGATTGCAGATATAGATTATATTGTAACAAAATCTTCTGCAGAAGCCTTAAATCTAGAAATCAACTTAATAAAAGAATACAAACCCAAATTTAACCTCAGATTGAAAGATGACAAAAAATATCCTTATATAAAGATAAGTAAATATGAGGAGTTCCCAAGGATTTGTCTTACAAGAGACCTTACGGATAAAGAGGCAGTCTTTTATGGACCTTATACTGACGTTACAGGGGCAAAGAAAACTCTCCGATTAATCAGAAACCTGTTTCCCATTAGAAACTGCAATAAGAAGTTAGGTTCTCATAAATTAGAACGGCCGTGTCTTAATTATTATATGAAACAATGTAGCGCTCCGTGTGCAGGGAAGATTACAAGAGAGCAGTATCAAAAATTGGTCAATAGTGTAGGAATGTTTTTAGAAGGCAGAATGAACGAGGTTCTTCGCTCTCTAAAAAAACAAATGAAACTGGCCAGCAGGAATCAGCAGTACGAATTAGCAGCAAAGCTCAGAGAAAAAGCAAAAAATATCGAAAAAATTACAGAGAAACAAAAAGTGAATTTACATTCTGTCAAGGATGATGATTATATTGGAATAGCAAAAAGCGATGAAAAAGCTATTTACGTATGTATGCTTATTGTTAGAGGGGGGAAGTTAATTGGTCAAGAGAACTTCTTGCTGGAACCTAATAATATGTTTTCAGATACAGAGATACTGGAATCGTTTATCAAACAATTCTATTCTAAAACTGGTTTTATCCCCGCAACAATAAATGTTCCTTTTGATGTTAAAGACAAATCTATTATAGAGGATTGGCTGCAAAGTAAGATTGGGCGTAAAGTAGTCGTACATGTTCCAAAAAGGGGAACTAGATTTGAACTTCTGAATATGGCCAGTAAGAACGCAAGGGTAAAATTAGAGTCAAACTTTCTTGAGAAAAAGAAGGTTGATATATTAAAATCTCTGAAGAGGACACTAAAAAGCCCTAATACTCCGTATATAATTGAGGGGTTTGATGTGTCTAATATAAGCGGCAAAGAAGCCGTGGGCGCAATGGTCAGTTTTATAGGAGGCGAGCCGGATAAAAATAACTGGAGAAGGTTTAAGATAAAACAAGCATGTGGCGTGGATGATTATGCTATGATGCGAGAGATAGTTCACAGAAGATATTCCCGTCTGTTGCATGAGGGTGGTCAAATGCCGGATTTAATTTTAATAGATGGCGGAAGAGGACACCTCTCGTCAGCTGCAGATGAAATTAGTAAATTAGGTATAGATGGCATTTCCATAATAGCTCTAGCAAAGGAACAGGAGCATATTTTCGTAAGAGGCAAATCAAATCCTATAATTTTGCCAAGGAATTCAAAGCCTCTGCAATTATTACAACATATTCGAGATGAAGCTCACAGATTTGCACACAGTTATCATAAGAAGTTAAGAGACAAAATTCCTTAATCTTCCGACTTTCTCAATAACTACTTCTACCTTGTCTCCGCGTTTCAGGGGGCCTATCCCGGAGGGAGTGCCTGTAGCTATTATATCTCCTGGGAAAAGGGTCATGACTTTTGAGATGAAACTTACAAGTTTTTGAACATTGAAAATCAAGTTGCTTGTAGTGGATGATTGCTTTAATTGTCCGTTTAAGAAAAGTGCTATTTTTAGATTATCAGGATTTATATCTGTTACAATATATGGGCCTATAGGGCAGAATGTATCAAATGATTTAGCTCTTGTCCATTGCCCGTCTTTTTTTTGAAGATCCCGCGCAGTGACATCATTTAAACAAGTATATCCAAATATATGGGCGTTCGCTTCTTCAGGCTGAATATTTTTCGTTTTATCCTTGATTACTACTGCCAATTCTGCTTCATAATCTACGCGCCTGCTCATTTTTGGATATATAATATTATCATCCGGACCTATAACAGAAGTGCTTGGTTTCATAAATAAAACAGGCTCGTCAGGTACTTTCATGCCAAGTTCTTTTGCATGGTCTATGTAATTGAGCCCTACAGCGACTACTTTGCTGGGTAAACATGGAGCCAGTATCTTTACATTCTTAATACTGTATTTTTTCTCAGTAACTTTGAAACTGCTAAAAATATCGCCGTCTGTTTCTATAATAACATCATTCTCAACTAAACCATATTTGGAGGGACCGCCATCAATTGAGAATCTTGCGTATTTTTTCAACTTACATCCCCCTGCCCCCCCCTTCAAAGGGGGACTTTTTATTCTGAAATAATGATTGCATCAACTGGACAGTTTTCAGCAGTTTCCTTTACTGCACTAACTAGATTTTCCGGCACTTCTTCTGCTTTAACTGCAGCAACGTCTTCCGGCATTTCAAAGACATCAGGACAGTCATCTGCGCATATCCCACATCCAACACAATCTTCTTTATTGATACTAACTTTCATACCTATATCCTCCTGTTAAGTTTTTAGTAACATATAAATTAGCCATATCTCAACATTTCCAGACTACCTCGTCTTATCATCTATCCTTTACTGTTTTGTAAACGGCATTTTCCCAGTCGCTGCTATATGAATAAATAGGAAAATACCATATAACATAAAACCATATTTAAGGAATGTTCTAGCTTCAGGATTCGATAAAAAACCTACTATGGCTCCACATGCAAAAAGTCCGAAAAAGATACGATACGTTAAACGGGTTTTTGTACTATTCATAATTCTCCTTTCGGTTTTTGTTATAATTAAGTTTCTTATTACATTGAGAATTATATCTAAAAACGAAAATTCGTAAAGAATATTCTTCTTTTACTAAATTAATGATCGTCTTCAAGTTGATATCTGCCGAACATTATGCTATATAGGGTGCATGGATGCAAAAACTCAACTTTGTGCTGTTATTGGGAATCCTATAGAACATTCCTTATCCCCTGCCATACATAATGCAGCGTTTGATCATCTTGGACTTAATTATGTTTATGTTGCATTTAGAGTTCGGGACGTATCCTCTGCAATAGCAGGTATAAGAGGACTAGGCATAAAAGGCATAAGCGTTACAATTCCACATAAAGTAGAGATAATAAAATATCTTGATGAGACTGATGAAGTTGCAATGCAAATAAGCTCAGTCAATACCATTGTTAATGAAAACGGGAATCTAAAAGGATGCACCACCGATGGAACTGCAGCAGTACGTTCGTTAAAAGAAAAGGGTCTTGATATTAAAGGTAAAAGAATCTTAATTTTAGGCTCTGGCGGTGCTGCGCGAGCAATTGCATTTACACTTGTTATGAAAGAAAAACCCGCATCTCTTGTAATTGGTGGAATCATAAAGGATGAACTAGATAAATTAGTTCAAGATGTTAAAGGGTTTAGTTCGTTAGATAGTAAATATCTAATGGGGTTCATTACAAATGAGAAGTCTCTTGAAAAGCGGATACAAGATGTTGATATTTTAATACAGTGCACGCCTGTTGGAATGCATCCAAAGACTGATAATACTCCTGTTCCAAAAAGGTTGTTAAGAGATTCACTTGCAGTTTTTGATATTATTTACAACCCTCTTAAGACACGTCTTATTAGAGATGCAGAAGAGACTGGATGTGTTGTAGTATCAGGAATTGATATGTTCGTCTATCAAGCAGCGTTGCAGTTTGAGCTTTGGACAGGCAAAACAGCCCCAATCAAAGTGATGAAAAAGGTTCTGTTAGAAAACCTGAAATAATTACAAATAAGGGAGATTAAATAGATGAAAGTTATAATTAAAGAAGATAAGGGAGAAGTTGGCAGGGAAGCTGCCAATATAGCGTGTAATACTATTAAGAAGTCTATTGAAGAAAAGGGAGAAGCAAATATTATAGCTGCAACAGGAGCTTCTCAGTTTGAGTTTTTCGAAAGTCTGACTTCAATGCATGGTCTGGACTGGAGCAAGGTTAGAATGTTCCATCTCGATGAATATGTGGGTATTTCGATAGAACATCCTGCAAGTTTTAGAAAATATTTAAAGGAAAGATTCATAGATAAAACAGGTATAAATGAATATTATTTTTTGAATGGGGATGTAGAAAATCTTGAGAAAGAAGTGGAAAGATTAAATAGCATTATAAGTAAGTATAAGATAGATGTTGCCTTTGTAGGCATAGGAGAAAATGGTCATCTGGCATTTAATGATCCACCTGCTGATTTTGAGGAAGAAAAGCCCTATATTGTCGTAACATTAGACGAGAAATGTAAAAAACAACAAATGGGAGAGGGTTGGTTTAAAACAATAGATGATGTTCCTAAACAGGCAATATCGATGAGTGTCAAACAGATAATGAAATCAGAAATGATACTCTGTACGGTGCCGGACAGGAGGAAAGCAGAAGCTGTGCACCTTTGCATGGATGAAGAAATAAGTCCGCAATATCCCGCATCAATTTTACGTGATCATAAGGAGTGTTATCTTATTCTTGATAAAGACTCTGCATCTCTTTTAGAAAACAAATAATGAATATTGTTCTGATTGGTTATAGAGGCACTGGTAAGTCCAGCGTTGCAAGAGTGCTGAGTAAAGAATTGAAACTGCCTGTACTTAATATGGATGAGGAAATCACAAAAAAAGCAGGCATGTCAATTCCGCAGATTGTTGAGAAATTTGGATGGAATAAATTCAGGGATTTAGAATCTAAAATTGCAGAACAGGTTTCCAATATAGACAACTACATTATTGATACAGGTGGCGGAGTAATCCTGCGTGGTAAGAATCTTAAAAATCTCAGAAAAAATGGGGAAATTTTCTGGCTTAAGGCAGATGTTCCTGCAATTGTAAAAAGGATAAGACATGGAAAACATAGGCCGTCTTTAACAGAGGGAAAAAGCTTTGTAGATGAAATAGAAGAGGTTCTCATACAAAGAAAAGAAAAATACGAAAAAGCTGCAGATTATATAATAGACACTTCTAAACTATCCCCCTCAGATGTTGCGAAAAAAATAGTATCACTTATGAGATAGGAACATCTCTTGCCGTCCCACCGACCATAGGTTTACATTCAGGCTGCCAGATTCGATCTTGAGATAAGCCAAGTCGTTCTATAACTTGCCATGTACTTTGAATCGCTGCAAGCTCGTTGATGTCATGAGCATCTGACCCCAAACAGAAAATAACTTCTTCCTCTGCAAGAATTGAAAGGTAATCAAAATATTCTTTTACATACTCTTCGCTAAATGCTGGATTATTCAGATTGGCACACCCATTTATCTCTATAGCCGTCCCTGTTTCTCTTGCGACCTGTCCAAGCTCTCGCACATAGGTCTCGGGAACAGCTTTCATTGAATTGAACCATGTCCATCCATTTCTGTCAAATTGACCCTTGCCAAACCAATATGGATGCACTAACACCTGAACAAGGGGATCCTGACACGTCTTCAAATGATGTTTGTGTTGAATATCAACTAACTTATTTAAGTCATACTCCTTAAGATATGTGGAGTGTATCCCACCTATTGCGAACTGAAATCCATATTTCTCTTTGACTTCCTGGTTGAAAGCAAATTCCTGGTTATATCCAGTAAAATTCAATTCCACACCAAAATAGACCTTTATCTTCGTATCTAATTTTTCAATATCTTTTCGGATAGGAACATGAAGCTGCAACTTATCAAGGGAGTTCAGATGGTCCGTTATCGCCATGGAGGTGACTCCCAAACGTTCACATTCATTTACAATAGAAGAGACCTCCATCGTGGAATTTCCACAACCTAAATATTTTGTGTGAATGTGAAAGTCATATTTTGAAGATTTAGTCATTTCATTTCTCCTCAGTTTCTTATTGTCATGAAAAGAACGCACAAAATACCGCTACAAAGCCCTATGATCTTTTTCATGTTAAATGATTCCTTTAAAACAAAGACTCCAATAATGCTTGTTGCAATAAAACTGAGTTGGGTTATTGGCAGGACAATACTTGCATCCCCATATTGCAGCGCTGTCGCCATAAAAAAGGCAATACCGCATACCAGTATTCCTGAGATAATCCCATAGGTAAAGGGTTTTTTTAGTGTATACAGGGATTTTCTTTCTTTTATTATCAGATATGTCAATCCCCCAATTATCCAGATACCGCCATTAATGGCCAGAAGATAGTACTTGTCAGCGCCTTGCGATAATCCATATTTGTAAGAGAGCCCCATACCTGCACGTAGTAGGCCTGCAACTATTACAAGAAAGAATCCTGAGTGTCTGTTCTTAATATTATATTTATGTTCTGACGCTGGCGTAAAAGCAAGAACTGATACCAATGCACATAGAATGCCAATAATCTTCCACAAAGAAATATTCTCTTTAAAAAAGATAAAGGCAAAAATCGCGGCAGGCACAAGATTAAGTCGATAGATGGTGGCGCATATACCTACCTCAGTGCTTGTCATGCTTTCGATAAGCATGATGTTGGCAATGACAGAGAATAATCCTGATATTAATCCCCACATTAAAGTAATACTGAAATTCTCGCTACAACCGATTTTTTTTGCAGTTAGCATAAATACAGACGCCCAGACCATTCCGATAACAGCCACATAAATACCTCTGGAACGCTGTTTCTGCGCATAAAATTTGAATACTAAATCATTCAACGCAGCAAACAACAGGCTGCCAAGTGCAAATAAAATAATCATATCGGTTTTGTAGTAAATATTCCTTATGTAAAATTTTAGCGAGTTACGGAATTACTGCTATCCTTATAGCTTCGTGAGCCGTTGACATCTCAAATGGAACCTATATGCAACTGGTTTCTTGAATGGATATTTATTGTGATTTTCTACTCCTTCTTTACTATAATGATTTTGAAGTTTTCCTTTTTCACAAAGATATTGATGTTTTCTTTATCTATATCTTTATTTTCAATCATATCTTTTATTGATATATTTCCCCCTGTCAGACCTAATTTATCAAAATCAATTTTTAAATTAACTGTTTTATCATTTTCACTTAAATTGCCTATGACAATCATGCTTCCTGAAGGTTTCTTGTATATGCTTACTTTAATCTTTTCAGGAAAATCTGCCTTCACAATTTCTTGGTTCCAATATGGTAAAAACTCAATATCATTATCCTGAATGCCAAAATCATCCTGCATTTTATATATGGAATGTACATATTTTTCGTGGCACCAGCTAGTCCAGAGCAGTGTATCGTGCAGGAGAACGAGTGTCAGAAATGTAGCATTTTTTTCTATATTATACCTGTGATCGTTGGATGTGAGCCTTCCGAAATTAGGCATCAGGGCTGAAGGAACTCCAAATTGTTTACCATATATAGCCCGCCATTTATCAAGCGGATAAAGTTTGATGTAATTAGGTACTTTTGCAAGTTCATGTTCAACTTCTTCACCACAAAAATAAAAATCACAGAATGAAATTACCGGAGCAGTAACAGCACCGGACTGATGTACCCAGAGTATATTATCCTCACTTTCTTTAGGAAAATGATGCAGTATTATATACAGACGTTTCATGTACTCTCTTAGGGCAAAAATCGGGTATGTAAGCCTGAGAGATCCCGAGCTGTCGTAATATCCGCATCCGTGTTTTGTACCACCGCATGCATAAGCCTTACAACAGTCTACGTATACGCTTTTCAGATTCCCTTCTTTGACAAAATTATTGATTTCCCACATAGTAAAATCCGTAAATGTAGATTTCGCACATGCGAATTGATATGGGCCGTATGGATTTCTCCATTTGTCCTTAAACATCTTGTATTCAGTTGCCTCAGAAGAGATTATATTTGGCGCTGCATAAAGCGACATCTTAATTCCCTTTTTCTCCCATTTATTCATTTCATTCCTAAAAGCCTCCATACTTTTGGGGATGAAGGTACAAATTCCTCCGTATACTGGATCAGCTTCGAAATATTTTTTAATACTTTTGTCAATATTCCATGGATGGCCTATATTTGCATTTCTTCCCATTTGCGGACGCCATGACCGAAAATTTCTGTTAAAAGGTTTTACTGGTGTAGCCTGAAGCCCGAATACGTACTTTACTGTTTTTTTCAAAGGGAAAGAAGAGTTAATGACTTTTATTCTTAAGTATCTGGATGATTTTTCTGAGGAAATAGCTATTACTTTATCTTCACCATTGTATTCCCAGTACTGATCGGATTCTACAAACCATGCGAGCCCTGTATTATTATTTCCAACCCATACGTATGGATAGAACTTGCAAGCAAAATCTTCCGGGATCGCATCTGCAATATGATCTCTTTCATGTTTGTGCGCGAAGATAAGTTTTGCCGTATCCTTCCCTAAGGGGACTTCAAAAACCATACTGTTGATGGTTACTGCGCTGCTTAAAGGTATGATCTCAAACTCAATCCGCATCATACCGTCATATTCGATTTTTGTCAGAGCCTTCATTTCTACATCTTTGGTTTTCTGCTGAGCAGCCAGTATTACTATATCATTTTCTTTCTTTTCGAAACTTATTTCGGCTTTATCGAATGAGATATTGTTCCCATTTACGGTCATATGCAGATTGATCGGGGAGGTAAGCAGCTCTTCTTTCTGAGAAGTAATTTTTTCAGGAAAAGGTGATTGTCTGAAGTAATATTCACGACCCCAGCATTTAACAATGTTTTCTTCTACTTTAAGCGCTGTCCAGGGCTTTGGTACTTCATTAATAATACCTATTTTTTCCGTGAGCCATTTAGGGGTTCCGATATAATCAAAAGGTTCTTTATGTGTAATAATAGATTCCCCGAGTTTATTCCTAACAATTATCTCTAAATAATAATTCCCCGGTGTAATCCCGGAAATAGGTAGCTGACATCTGCCGCTCATTGTATTTAAATCAAGAGGCATAATCCCAGAATGCAAGGTTCTATTTTCTTTATCTTTAATAGCTGCAATAGCATTTCCTGTATTTTCATCAAGAAGTCCTGTGCAATCCACGTCAACCAAAAGAAGCTTTTCTTTGTTGTTGAAATTGTACGTCATGATTAGTTTCTCAGGATATTTAACTGGTAAGAAGTGATCAAAAAATATTTGACCGCTTTCCCCTGCCAGTTTTATACGGATAATTCCTGCGGACAGACCTGCAAGGCTCTTTTCGATATCTATTTTTTTCGATTCTCCTGGTGAAAGGCTTACCTTCTTTTCTTCAGAGAAAAACGCTTTGCCGTCTACTGTCTGCGCAGTAATGGAAAGGATGGCTTTTTGGATGCTTTTTTTGTCCGGATTCAGAATTGTAGTAGAGCAGTTGAACTTTTTTGTAAGAAGACTGTCGTAATCTATGTCAAGACGCAGATACGGTTTTTTTTTAGTAAAAACCATTGTGCCAAACCTTTCAGCAAAAAGACCCTGCGCACAAAAAGAAAAGGATGAAAATTCTGTTGCATCTAACTGCCAATCCCTGCAGAAATTAAAAAGCCACTGGGAGCTGTCTAAAGGCATCTTATTTGTGAGTTCTGAAAATGCGATACTACACTCTGCTATCCATACTCCTTCGTAAATATCAGTTGCATATTCCCACTTACCATTCCATGATTTGTCTCCGCCGTATGCGTCATAATGGGCGCCTATAGAATTGCCAATGAACTGATAGTACTTTTCCTTTAATTCCTTCGCTGGAATTAAAAAAAGTTCAATCGCATCATCATTATATACCGGTCCGTCACGTTGCTTGGCCAATGTTAGCAATTCTTTTTTGACAGGGGAAAGATATAAAAAATAAAGTTTTTCATTGTCATAGCATGCATATACTGTAGTATGTTTCTTCATTAAAAGCTCAGGTATCTCAACCTTGCAGAAGCCTGTAACTTTTGCAGCTGCTTTCCATTCGTCATAGGACACTTTCCCATCAATAACCGGAGCATTTGTTACAAATGGGATTGAAAATACAGAAGCTTCAATACTTTTTTTATCTACCGATTGAGATTTAACCGAGGTGGAACCTAAATAAAGCTCTTTTATTTCATCAGCGCTGAGAGCTCTTTTAAAAATGCACAGTTCATCATAGGCCGTTATCTCCTTGGAGTCCTTCGGACCGTAGAGCGTATTATTGATCGAAAATTGTTCTGGAATGACATTTGGAAATTTTTCAGCATCGAGTTTAATACCCTTTACAAGTTCTCCATTTATGTATAGCTCTATGATCTCTGTTTTTTTATTCCACGTTGAAGCAATATGCATCCATTCATTTTTTACCCAGTCTTCAGGCGTATTGGCATATTCATGCATTCTTTTCCCATCTTTTAAACCCGTCCTCTGTCCGCATAGGAACAAAAGACCGAGTTTTGGATTGAAGTGTTTGTAAATAATCAGGATGGTTTCATCCGGAGCTATGGCATAAAACAGAAAATGAAACATCTCCTTCTTTCCATCCCAGTTGACGGGTTTAACCCACATGCTGATAGTGCCTGCATCCAGATTAAGATTTTCTGCTGCTTTATAAATCAGTTTTGCATCGCCAAGTACAATGGCTTTGCCTTTTTTACCTTCTATGTAATCTACCTCACCTTTAACTTCTGCGGCAGGACTACCTATAGCAATTTCTGCTTCGGCCTTACCATCATATGGAGCATAGAAAAGAATATCTTCTGGATCAATACCTATAGCTAGCGCAGATCTAAAACATAAAACACTAAAAAACAGCCCCAGAACTAAATTAAAAGTTTTTTTCATTGTATCTTCTCCTTTCCTTTTTTTGTCTTTTGTTTGTTAAGATTTGTGGTTTTAACATAACTTTTCTTTTCTGATAGCTCATTAAACTTATTCTATGGAGTATATGTAACGATTTCTCCTGTAAAAACTGAATCATCAAGAGCATTTATTTTATCTATCCCTTCTTTAGAAAGAGATTCTACGTGCCCATCGGCAAAGAGCATATTACCCATTCCATTGTGGCAGAGATTAAATAAGTGGTGTAGAGTATCCGTCGTAAAATAGGCAGTGGTGTCTATTCTATAGTATTGACAATAATCACCTGCATCATTCTTGAAAGAATCACCAATCACAGGGTACTGAGAAGGAGACTTTAGTTTTCTAAAGATTGTTCCGATACCAGTTCCTTGAATCCATCGATAGTCACTCGCATCCGTTGGTATTACCATTCCATAGCCACCCCTATAGGCATCATCAGGATAGGTGTATCCTTCATTCTTTTTCCCAGTAGGACAATAACATATCTTGTAATCCTTTAGATAACCTGTGTATTCAAGTGTCATTGCCCAAGTACGGCCTGGAGTGGTATTATAAAAAAGTGGTCCATATCCATCATTATCATCTACATACATTATTAAGACCAACCCTAACTGCTTTAGATTACTCATACATTTTGCTTTTCTTGCCATCTCTCTTGCTTTTGACAGCGCAGGCAAGAGCATTGATGCAAGTAGGGCAATGATCGCTATTACAATCAAAAGTTCGATTAAAGTAAAACAATTTTTGCTTCCCCAAATTTTCCTTATTCTATTTAACATTTTTTAACCACCTTCTCTTTCGCGTTGTAACAGCTATGCTTTAGTTCAAACTCATTTAATTCAACAAATAAATTACCAGAATTTTTGCTTCACCTTGTCCAATATTTCTAGGCACATGGGGAATTCTGCCATCAAAAAATATTGAATCCCCTTTTCCTAAAAGTATTTTCTTTTTTCCATATTCAAATTCTATTTTCCCTTTTAATATAAAAAGGAACTCGTTTCCATCAGTTGAAACAAGTTTTCTTTTTGAACCCTTCTTTAAGGTTAAAATAAAGGATTCAAATAATGAAGTTTTTTTATTTTCCGTTATTATTAATGATTCATATATAAATCCTCTGGCATTTTCTCTTTCAATTATTTTCCTCTCATTTTTTCTTACAATAATATAAGATTGCTTGTGTTTTTTATTTATTCCCTTAACAAGTTCAGCCATATCGACATTCAAAGCATTTGATATCCTTAACAAAACCGGCAGTGATGGAATGGTTCTAAAATTTTCTACTTTAGATAAAAGGCTTTTTGAAAGGCCGGTTCTATTTGCTATCTCCTGCAGACTCAAATTTTTATCTTTCCTAATGCGACGAATCTGCAGACCTATTGTTATTAAATTAATTTCTTTCATGATTTTGCATGTTACAACATAGTTTCTTATTTGTCAACAAAATTGTTATTAAACACCGTTTAGAAATACTCTATCCCGATGAATATCGTGATTTATCTGCCTTGCTTTTAAAATTGCTATTTCATGCTTAATATAATATAATTCGCAGCGCTGTTAAAAACATATTATGGGAGAAAGTATGAGTAAAGAAACAGATAGGAAATTCTGGAAGAATAAAAGAGTATTTGTTACAGGTGCAAACGGGTTTTTAGGCTCGTGGCTCACAAAAGCATTGGTTACATCCGGCGCAAGAGTAGTGGTTTTGATTAGAGATTGGATCCCTGGCTCAGTCCTGACAAATATGAAGAATGTTTATAACAGTTTGGAAGCTGTTGTAAAAGGCGATCTTATAGATTACCAGCTTATAACTCGTATCTTTAATGAGCATAATATAGACTCATGCTTCCACATTGGAGCGCAGACAATAGTAGGAATTGCAAATAGGTCTCCTATTTCTACATTTGAATCCAATATAAGGGGCACATGGAATATTCTTGAGGCAGCAAGGAACATAGGGCTAGAGCGAATAGTTATAGCATCCAGTGATAAGGCTTATGGAGAGCAGCAGGATTTACCATACAAAGAGTCCTATTCGCTAAATGCACTCCATCCATATGACGCATCAAAGGCATGTACTGACATACTCGCAAGAACTTATGCCTGCACATATGATATGCCGATTGTTGTAACAAGATGTGCTAATATTTACGGAGGCGGAGATCTGAATTTCTCAAGAATTATCCCGGATACGATTAGATCTATTCTCCAGAATAAAAATCCCATTATCAGGAGTGATGGAACTCCGCTGAGAGATTATATCTATATTGACGATGCAGTTAATGCGTATCTTATTGCTGCAGAAAAGGCTGATAAAAAGGGCATAAAAGGTGAAGCATTCAACTTTGGATCAAATAATCCGATAAAAGTATTGGATTTAGTAAAGAAAATTATTGCAGTTTCCGGAAGCAAGTCTTTGAATCCTATTATAAAAGGCAAAGGTAAAAGCAAGGGAGAAATAAACAACCAATACCTATCAAGCACCAAAGCAGAAAGGCTTCTAGGATGGAAACCAGTTTACAGTCTGGAAAAGGGAATTAGGGAAACTATTGAGTGGTACAAAAATTGAAAATACTAATAACTGGCGGCGCTGGATTTATTGGCTGTAATGCAGCAAAACGGTTTATGGATAAAGGGTATGAGGTAGTGGTTCTGGACAACCTGTCAAGAAAGGGTTCTAAGGAAAATTTTGAATGGCTTAAACAGCAGGGAAAATTTGAGTTCATAGATTGCGATATCAGGGATTATGCAAAGGTCAAGAAGATTTTCGCAGATAGAAATAGTATTGATGTGGTATTGCATCTTGCTGCGCAGGTAGCAGTTGCAACTTCTGTTCTAGAGCCAAGAGAAGATTTCCAGATAAATGTGCTTGGAACATTTAATCTTCTGGAAGCAGTAAGAGAAAATAAGCTTAATCCAATATTTATTTATGCTTCCACAAACAAGGTTTATGGAGGAATGACTGACATAAAAGTGATTGAAAGAAATGGCAGATATGAATACGAATCTCTGCCAGAAGGAATCTCTGAGAATAGAATCTTAGACTTTCATTCTCCTTACGGCTGCTCAAAGGGCGCAGCTGATCAATATGTTAGAGATTATTCCAGAATATACAGACTAAGGACTGTTGTTATGCGACAGAGTTGTATTTATGGATACAGACAATTTGGAGTAGAAGATCAAGGTTGGGTTGCATGGTTTACTATAGCTGCATCTCTGGATAAGCCAATTACGATTTATGGAGACGGGAAACAGGTTAGAGATGTACTGTTTATTGATGATTTAGTTGATGCATATGAAAAAGCTATAGAGAATATAGAAGCTGCTTCCGGGAAAATCTATAACATAGGCGGTGGCCCTAATAATAAGATGTCTTTGCTTGAACTTATTTCCTTTCTTGAGAGATTCTTGAATAAGAAAATAGAATACAGTTTCAGTGATTGGCGGCCCGGTGATCAACCTGTGTTTGTATCTAACATTGAGAAAGCAGGAAAAGAGCTTGCATGGCAGCCTAAAATAGATGTAGAAACTGGAGTAAAGAAACTGTCTGATTGGGTCAACGAGAATATGTCATTGTTCAGATAATGGGAGAATAAGTGAACAAGGTGTTTCAACCCCTTGTTGTGGTGTTATGTTAGCACTCATTAAAAAGGACTCTCTGTATAAAAACAGCGCATTACTTTTTATTGCATCAATTGCAGGCAACTTCTTTCAATATCTTTTTCAATTCTTTATGGGAAGAAATCTCTCCGTCGCTGATTTTGGCGCTATGAATGCATTGCTTTCATTTACAGTAATAACTTCAATAGGAACAGGAACTGTTGCCTTGGTTATCACAAAGTATATTGCAGGGTTCAAAGGCAAAAGCGAAATAGGGAAAATAAAAGGGATTATTTTAAAGTCTTCCAAGTATATTATTCCGGCAGGAATTATCGTCTCTATTTTAATTTTTGCAGCCAGATTCCAGATTATGGATTATTATAAGCTAGAACATACTTCTCCTGTAATAATAGTTAGTTTCTCACTTTTTGTCTCCGGTATTTTAAGTTTATTTTTTGCTGCAGCAACAGGGCTTCAAAAATTTAATTATATCGCTTTAGGTCAAATTTTAGGTCCTTTATCAAGGATTGGAAGCGGAGCTCTGCTTGTATGGCTGGGATTTGGATTGAATGGAGCAATTCTTGCTTCTGTAGTGGCTAGCATAACAGGGATTTTGATATTTAGTAAAGTAATAAGAGATATTGTAAAGGTAAAGATTGAATCAGTAAAGAAATACAAGAAAGAAATGCTGTTTTTTTGTATCCCAGTGGCTATGTCGATTTCTTTTTACGCAGTATTGACAATGATTGACATGACACTTGTGAAGCACTATTTCTCTGCGAATATCGCAGGCCAATATGCAGCAATATCCGTGCTTGGAAAAAGCGTCCTGTATCTGCCCGGAGCGATAGTGTTAGTCATGTTCCCAATGGTGGCTGAAGCACATACAATCAATAAGGATACTCTATCAATCCTGAAAAAAGCACTTATATCTACGGCATTTCTCTGTCTGGCGGGCATACTAATCTTTTTTTTATTCCCTGATTTTCTATTGAGATTGATTTCACGCGGCAGATATATTGGCAATGTAAATCTCCTATGGATTTTTGGACTTGCTATGCTTCCATATGCGCTGATAGGAGTGATTAACAGCTTTCATATAGCGAGACATAAGATTAGTTTTATTATTGCGCTTGTAATTATGACAATAGTTCAGGTTGGCTTAATTTGCATGTTTCACAAGTCATTAGAACAGGTTATATACATACTTTTAATATGCGGAGTACTGCTTATATTGATAAACTTCGGATTGATTTTTTATGAAAGAAAGAGCTGATTCAAAATACCCTTTTGTCTCAATAATAGTAGCTGCAAAAGAGGTCTCTGAATATCTGTCAGAGTGTATAGAAAACTGTCTCAATCTTGACTATCCGGAATTCGAGATTATATTCCTGCCGGATAAAGAAGAGCGCCTAAGTTACAAAAATGTCTCCGTTATTCCTACAGGCGAGACGGGACCTGCAATGAAGAGAAATATGGGAGTTAAAGAAGCTAAAGGAGAAATTGTTGCATTCATAGATGATGATGTTTATCCTGAAAAGAGTTGGTTAAAAAATGCAGTTCGGAATTTCATTGACCCGGAAGTAGCGGCCGTTGGTGGGCCTGCTGTAACTCCTGATAAGGACGATGCCATGCAAAAAGCCAGCGGATTGGTATATTCATCTAAACTTGTTAGCGGAGAATATAGTTATAGATATATCAAAGGAACAAGAAAAGAAGTAGAAGACTTTCCGTCATGTAATTTGATTGTAAGAAAAAGTGTTTTCGAAAAATTGGAAGGATTCAATACTAATTTCTGGCCTGGAGAGGATACCGTTTTATGTCTGGAGATAACAAAAAAATTAGGAAAGAAAATAATCTATGAACCTGAAGCCCTAGTATATCACCATAGAAGACGTTTGTTTAAAGAACATCTTAAACAGATTGCGAACTATGCTAAACACAGAGGCTATTTTGTTAAAAGATTCCCGGAGACGTCTAAAAGGTTTTCCTATTTTGTTCCTTCATTGCTTGTTGCTGGAATAGTAACAGGTGCATTCTTTACAGGACTTTGTGTTTTCTTTAAAGCTATGTATTTTATTATACTTGGCATATATCTGATTTCAGTAGCATTTGAAACAGTAAAGTCCGGAAATCTTTTAGTATTTCCGGGAATTATCTCTACGCATTTTGCCTACGGGATCTTTTTTATAAAAGGACTAGTTTCCAGAAGGCTGGAAGAAGAATGAAAATAGTTATTGCATATCCGCCGCTTAGCCGCAAAGGAGATAAAAAATTGGTTCCACTTCTTTCCCAGAACAGACAGTTTCAATGGTTTCACAGTCCTACCTACATCTATCCCATTGTTCCTGCCTATGCGGCAACCATGCTCAAGAATGCTGGATATGAGGTGATCTGGTATGACGGAATAGCCGAGAAAAAGACGTATAAAGAATTTCTAAATTTTGTTGCTGAAGAAAATCCGGATTTAATAATGATGGAGACGAAAACGCCAGTAGTCAAACAGCACTGGAAAATCATCAACGAACTCAAAACTCAAAATTCAAAACCCAAAACTGTCCTTGTCGGCGACCATGTGACTGCATTGCCTGAAGAAAGCATGGAGAAATGTAAAGTTGATTTTATTCTAACTGGTGGAGATTACGATTTCCTTCTCCTCAATCTTTGCAAGGTTCTGGAAAAACTCACCACTGAACTGGAACCAGGCATCTGGTACAGGCATAACGATAAAATAAAAAATACGGGCAAGTTCAGGCTTGATCATGATCTAAATACTCTTCCCTTTATTGACAGAGATCTAACAAAGTGGCAGTTATATGCATATAAGAACGGAAATTATAAACGAACACCCGGCACTTATATAATGGCAGGAAGAGACTGCTGGTGGGGGAAGTGCAAGTTTTGTTCATGGACCACACTCTATCCGAATTTTAGAACAAGAAAGCCGGAGCATGTTCTGGATGAGATAGGAATATTGATTGAGAAATATCACATAAAAGAGATTATGGATGATACAGGAACATTCCCTGCAGGAGAATGGCTAAAAGAGTTTTGCGAGGGAATGATAGCGAGGGGATACAATAAAAAAATAAGATTTAACTGCAATATGAGATTTGGAACACTAAAGCAAAAAGATTATGATTTAATGGCGAAAGCCGGTTTCAGATTTATACTCTACGGCTTGGAATCTGCAAGACAGGAAACACTTGATAGGATACATAAAAACCTCAAGGTTCCAGAAATAACAGAAGGCGTAAGAATGGCTAAGCAAGCAGGACTGCATCCGCATCTTACAACAATGATAGGATATCCATGGGAAACCAAGGAAAATGCATTAAGGACAATTCAACTCGCAAAGGAGCTTTTTCGCAAGGGCTATGTAAATACACTGCAAGCAACAATAGTAATACCATATCCAGGAACGCCTCTTTTTGACGAATGCAAAAAAGGCAATCAGCTGAGAACTCTGGATTGGAACAGATATGACATGCAGGAACCTGTAATGGAGACACCCCTCACAGATGCTGATGTAAAACAATTTACGCAGGGACTTTACAAGTCTTTTATAACCCCAGGTTTTATATTCAGAACTATAACTTCTATAAGGGACTTTGATGATATAATTTTTATTTTACGTGCAGCAAAATCAGTTCTTGGGCATTTAACGGATTTTAGAAAATAAAAAAGAAAAAAATAAGGACAGACATATTTAATGGATGTTTCAGTAGTTATCACAACTAAAAATGAGGAGAAAAATATAGAGAGTTGTTTAAGGTCAATTAGAAATGTGACTTATCCTCAGGACAAAATTGAAATAATCGTAGTGGACAATAACTCAACAGACAAAACGAAAGAAATAGTTGAAGAGTTTAAAAAATGGTTTACCCCGTTGAATGTGCAACTATTCAACGGGGGCCCAGAACGCTCCGCTCAGAGAAACTTTGGCATAGAACGGGCAAACGGTAAATATGTTTTATATCTGGATGTCGATATGATATTGTCTGAAAGTGTTGTATCTGAATGTGTAGAAAAATGCGAAAAAGAAGGGTGTATTGCTTTATATATTCCGGAGAGGATTATTGGCAAAGGATTCTGGATAAAAGTAAGGGATTTTGAAAGAAGTTTTTACAATGCAACAGTAATAGATTGCGTTCGATTTGTCCGCAGGGATAAATTTCTGGAAATAGACGGATTTGATAAGACTCTAACTGGTCCTGAAGATTGGGATTTTGATAGAAGGATTAAAGAAATAGGTAAAGTCAGTATTGTAGATTCACCTATTTATCATAACGAAGGAGAATTTAATCTCAAAAGATATATAAATAAAAAATCTTATTATGCTAAGACATTTGATGAATATATTAATAAATGGGGAAAGAATGATAGGACAATAAGAAAACAACTGGGATTTTGCTACAGATATTTTGGGGTATTTATGGAAAGAGGGAAATGGATGAGGTTCTTTTCTCATCCCGTTTTATTCTTAAGCGTGTATTTCCTGAGATTTATGTTAGGATTAAGATATATTTTAAAAGAAAGAGGCTGAAAAACTAATGAAGAGGAAAAGCATATTAATAATCTCACCTTTTTTTAGACCAAATGTCGGAGGAGTGGAAGCCTATCTAAGTGATCTGTGTGAGTATCTGAGAAAGCGTAATTACATGGTATATGTGCTCACTTATCAGCCTCTTACGACTAGAATAAAGGGTAAAAAATATGAAAAAAAAGAAAATTTGGAAGTTCGTAGAATTCTTTGGTTTGGTCATAACTGGTTTCATAAACTGGAATCATACCCTGTGTTAGAATTTCTTTATTTAACTCCCTGTCTTTTTTCCCATGTTCTTTCCTTCCTGATTAGAAACCACAGAAAGATTGATGTGTTGCATGCCCATGGTTTAGTTGCTGCCTTTATTACCAAATTTATGGGAAAGATTTTTAAAAAAAGATTGATAATGAGCACTTGTGCGGTTTATAACTTACGGAGAGGCACTTTGTTTGCGGATGGGGTGAGATGGTTACTCTCTGGTTTTGATAAAATTCTACCCTTGGCTGATTTCTCAAAGCAGGAATTAGTTTGTATCGGTTTACCAGAGAACAAAATGGATGTCTACTATCTTTGGACTGATCTAGAATTATATAAACCCATGGATAAAAAAGAAAGTAAAGAGATAATACATTTAGCGGGAAAGTTCATCGTTCTTTTTATAGGTCGTTTAATCAGGATAAAAGGGGTGGAGATATTAATTGAGGTTGCAAAACAGATGGATAAAAAAATAAATTTTGTTTTTATTGGTGATCATGGCCCTTTACTTGAAGTTATAGAGGAAGCAGCATCGCAGCATGAAAATATTATTTTAGTAAAGGGTGTTTACGGATCTCAACTAATTCCTTATTATCAATCAGCCGATATTCTAATAGTACCTTCACAATATGAGGAGGCTTTTGGCAAGGTAATTATTGAGTCTTTATCGTGTGGTACTCCTGTAATCGCTGCAAATAAGGGGGCTATCCCGTATATTCTTGATTTATCCGTCGGCAGGCTCATTGAACCTACGGGAGAAAATATAAAGAGAGAAGTTGAATATTTTTATAATCAGCCGGATATTTTGTCACAATTAACAGCTAATTGTCGTCCTTATGCTGAAAAATATTTCAGCAACAAAAATGCTGCGGTTATTGCAGCAAGTTATTATTCCTGATAGAAAGAAGCTGTGAGTAATGTGTACCAGTAGCGAAAAAGAGCATTTTGAAGTTCAATATAAAAAGAACGCATTTTTTTCTCCCAAAGAGGTACAATTTGTAATATACGATAAAAAAATATGGAGTTTTGCCAAGGAACTTTTGCGAGATAGTAAAACAGTAGCAGATATAGGTGCAGGGGGAGGTACACTCTTATATAATATTTCAAAGATTACCACGGCAAAACTAATAGCTGTTGACTTTTCGGATATTGCTGTAACCTATTTAAAAAGAATGGTTCCTGAAGCAACTATTCTTAAGGAAGATGTAACAGAAACATCTTTAGGTAACGAAAGTTTGGATTTTGTTGCTAGTACTATGACTATTGAACATGTAGATGATGATAAGCTTTTAAAAGAAGTTAGAAGAATTCTGAAAGACAAAGGATATTTTTTAATTACTACTGTCTTAAAAACTCGGAATGCATGGTATTTTTATAAGGATAAAAATGGCAAATCTGTTTTAGAGCCGTCCCATTTGCAGGAATACGGTTCATTAAGTAGTTTTTTAAAATTATTAAATAAGTATGGGTTTATTATATTAAAGGCTGAAACGCCAAGACTGAAATTTCCTTTGATAGATCCCTTACTAAAAAGGGTCTTTGGGCTTTTTAGAAACGATTTTTGGAATGCAATACCTGCTACTAAACCAGTAGAGTTTTTGAGAAAAATAAGTATGTTTCCCATACCTGGTTATTATGCAATAGAAGTAATAGCTCAGAAGAAAACTAAATAGGACAAATTATGGATTATTATGAAAGATATTGGAAAAGAAGTTTTGGACAAAATGGGGTGGCTGCTTCACCTCCTTCGTGGAACGAAAAAGATCTTATAAAAATCACGGATATAGCAAAACCATATTGTTATGGGAATGTATTGGACATAGGATGCGGAGATGGAACTTTTACTTCTTATTTGAGTAAATTCAGTAAAGTTAAAAAAATAACAGGGGTTGATATATCTCAAAATGCTATTTCTCAGGCAAAAAGGAAATATCCTGAAATTGAGTTTAAAGTTGTTTCTCAGGCAACACTGCCTTTTTCTAAAGAGAGCTTTGATTTCATAACAATGGTGGAGGTAGTTGAGCATATAATGGATACAGAGCAGATATTTAAAGAAGCCAATAAAATTTTAAAACCAGGTGGTTGTATTTTAATTACAACAACGGATTTTAATCTGGCGAAAAAAATAATTGTAGCAGCTTTCTTTTGGGGAAAATATTTTTATCCAACTAATCCTCATATAAGATTTTTTACAAAAGCGACACTAAAAGACATTTTGGACAAAACAGGGTTTAAGGCGATCAAGCATAAGTGGAATGGAAGCTATCTGGGTTTAATGCCAAAAGGACAAATAATGATTGCGAAAAAACCATGTTTTTGAAACTGTCTCAATACGCATCGTTTGTATATATTAAGGCGTCCATTGAAAAACCATGGATAATAGATGGAATAATGCACCTTGTCAATTTGCCTCTGTTGGTACAAGCATACCAACGCCTATATTCTCCAGTGATTTCTAAAAAACTTTCTTTGCCGTCTAAACAAATCGCAATTGAGACCTACAATATTTGTAACTTGAAATGTATAATGTGTCCATATCCAAAAATGACCCGTCCCAAAACCAAGATGTCAATGAGCCTTTTTCAGAGAATTGTAGACGATGTCTCTAAAAATGGTTTCACTGAACTAAATTTAAGCCTGTATAGTGAGCCGCTATTGGATGATTTACTCTTCCAAAGAATCAGCTATGCAAAAGAAAAAGGGCTAAAAGTAGGTTTTACATCAAACGGGACTCTGCTGACACCTGATAAAATTCAGGGAATTTTGGAAAGCGAACTTGATTGGATAGTCTTTAGTGTTGATAGTGACAAAAAGAAGTCTTATGAGCATATAAGAGTTGGCGCTGATTTTGAGGAGACCTGTGCCAATATTAAAGAACTAATAGATTGCCGTCGGGAAAAAAACAGTGCTAAACCACAGATCATCATTCACTCCACAATAGTGACAAAGGATAATTTACACGCGTCCAAATTACTGGCGCAAATTTTAACGGGTGCAGACCACTTCACTATGGCATTAGCCGACTCTCGGCGAGAGGATGATTTCTGCTTCACAAAAAAGTCCTTCTCAAAGGTTCATAAGGGGCGTCTCTATCCATGCCCCATACTATGGGGTGCGCCTACGGTTATGAGCAATGGGAAAGTAGTCCTTTGTTGTAAGGATTATGATGGTTCCATTGAACTCGGAGACCTGAACAAACAGACAATCAGGGAAATCTGGAATTCTGACAAGCTGAGCAGAATAAAAGAACTTCATTTAAGAGGGGAGGGATGCAAAATAGAACTTTGCAAAAATTGCGACTCTCTATACCGAGCAAGCTTAAGCTGGTGGGTTAAGCAGGAAATCAAAGTATGAGTAAGACTTCAGCGATTAATATTATTGCTAATGCTGCCTTAGGACCTCTTTTAAGCGGAGGGGATAATATATTTATTGAGTGCGCAAGACGATGGGCACAAATGGGGCATAAAATAAACATTTTTGTCTGGGAAGAAGGGCTTGAAATGTGCAGGAAAAATCATTTAACAGGAGTTAATTATATCATTTGGAAAGCTGCAAGGTTTAAGCGAGCAGGATTCCCTATACTTTATTTTTCACGTGTTATTATTGGATGCATGAAATCTTTGAGATGCAATTTAAAATTACCGGCTATTATATATTCTTCTTCTGATTTCTGGCCGGATTCAATCCCTGCGTTTATAATGAAGATAAAAAATAAGCAGGCAAGGTGGATTGCAGGATTTTACCTCTTTGCCCCCAAACCATGGCAGGAAGATTCTCCTTACAAAGGTAAAAGATGGATAATTGGGCTGTTTTATTGGTTAATGCAGCTGCCTGTTTATTGGATTGTCAAAAAATTTGCGGATATGGTTTTTGTGACGAGTGAACCAGATGTCGAAAAATTTGTAACAGAAAAAAGAGACAGAAACAAAATCATAGTAATTCGAGGTGGAGTGGATATATATCCTTCCGAAAAATATTTAAATTCTAATAAGATTATACCTGTTGAAGAAAGAAAGTATGATGCTGTTTTTATAGGAAGATTCCATCCACAGAAGGGAGTTTTGGAACTTATAGATATTTGGAATTTGGTTTGCGAAAGGAAGCCAGCAGCAAAACTTGCGATGATAGGAAGCGGTCCTCTGGAGAATGAGATCAGACAAAGAATTGAACGCAGCGACCTGGAGCGCAATATTGATTTATTGGGGTTTAAGGATGGAGAAGAAAAATACAAAATCTTTAAACAAGGTAAAATAGTAATTCATCCAGCAATCTATGATAGTGGTGGCATGGCAGCTGCAGAAGCTATGGCATGGGGGATTCCAGGAGTAGGCTTTGACCTGGAGGCATTAAAGACTTATTATCCTAGAGGGATGGTTAAAGTGGCACAGGGTGATTACAAAAAATTCGCTAAGGAGATTATTGAACTTCTGGAGAATAAAGGTTATTATTTAAAGGTTTCCGACGAGGCAAGAGATTTGATAATTAAGGAATGGGATTGGGATAAAAGGGCAAAATTTATCTCTAATAAGATTTTATCAAAGACTATAAATTAATATGAACAAAAATTAGTTTTTAAAATATAAAAGCATGTCAAATAAAAGCCCAAGTTCAAAAAAACTCAATTCGTTGGATTTGTTAAAATTACGGAAAAAATTTATAACTGAAAGTTATGATAATGTAGCTTCTCAAAGAGATAGTTGGATAGAAAAAAATAAGTACTACTATGATTATTTTAAAAAGATTCTAAGATTTATTGTTGAGCCACAGAGTTCAGTCTTACAAATTAAATGTGAAACAGGGTATTATCTTGATGCTGTAAATCCCAGATATGGTCTCGGTCTTGATTATAGTATCAATATGGTTCAAGTTGCAAAGGATAGATACAAACATCTTGATTTTGAGGTACAGGATTTAGAAAACATTAATATAAAACAGAAATTTGAGTATGTTCTTTTAGTGAATGCACTTGGAGATGTTGTAGATGTCCAAAAGTTATTGAGTGGATTTAAAGACGCAGTAGACCATAAGACAAGAATAATAATTATAAATTATAATGCTTTATGGCAGCCTTTAATAAATTTGGCCAATCTGTTGAGACTTAAGATAAAACAGCCTACTCAGAATTGGTTATCTGCTTGCGATATGGAAAACTTGTTGTATTTAACGGGATATGAAATTGTAAAAAGTTTTAATATTATTCTTTGTCCGATCTATATTCCTGTTATTGCAAATTTTTTAAATAATATAGTTGCAAGACTTCCTTTATTGCAAAGATTATGCCTGGACCATGTATTCGTCGTAAGAAAGGTTGTAAGCCGAAAAAATTATAGGGATTATTCCGTTTCTGTTGTTATTCCATGTAAAGATGAAAAGGATAATATTGAAAATATCGTGCAGAGAATACCTCAAATTGGTAAACACACAGAAATGATTTTTTGTGACGATAAGTCGCAAGACGGAACTGTTGAAGAAATTCTGCGGGTTAAGGGAAAATATTCTAATAAAAACATAAAATTGATTTATGGGCCCGGTATCTGCAAGTCAAAAAATGTCTGGGCGGGTTTTGAAGCGGCTAAAGGTGATATATTGATGATACTTGATGCAGACTTAACTGTTATTCCCGAGGAATTGACTTATTTTTTTGAGGCAATTGTTGAGGGAAAAGGAGAATTTATAAATGGGTCTCGTCTAATCTATCCTATGGAAGAAGGTGCTATGAATTTTTCTAAGATATTAGGGAACAAGTTCTTTAGCTTGCTGTTTTCTTACATTTTGGACCAAAGGATAAAAGATACGCTTTGTGGGACTAAAGTTTTTTGGCGAGATGATTATTTTCGAATGAAAAAATACATCGGTCATTGGGGAGCTGATGATTTATGGGGAGATTACGATCTTTTATTTAGCGCAACAAAATTAAATCTAAAAATCATTGACCTTCCAGTCCATTACTTTGATAGAACATATGGATATACTAAAATGAAAAATGTACTATTCAATGGCACTAGAATGTTGCGGATATCTTTGGCGGCATTGACTAAAGTAAAATTTCTTAAGGGTGCCAAATCTCTAATGGGGGAATAGATATGTTACCAAAATCAGTATCCAGAGCTAGAATCGGGCTTGCAATGTGGATGTATAATCTTCTTGGTATTAGAAGACCATTGACATCTCAAATTCTGGTCACTAAGTACTGCAATTTAAATTGTAAAATGTGCTTTGTCTATCCATTAGACAAAAAAGAAAAAATCGCGAATACCAAAGAACCAACTTTTGAACAATTGGAATACTTGATTGATGAATCTTGTAAACTAGGAGCTCAGGTTATTGTTCCATTTGGAGGAGAGCCTTTATTAAGAAAAGATATTGGCGAAATAATAAAGGCTATCAAACAAAGAAACAGGTATTGCCTATTGTACACCAATGGGACCTATGTAGAGGAAAAAATCAATGATTTACTACCTGTTGATCAGCTTGTAATAAGTATAGATGGAGATGAACATACTAATGATAGCATTAGAGGTAAGGGTGTTTACAAAAAAGCAATTGCAGCGCTGGAACTTGCTTTAGAACATGGTATTGTGTGTAGGTTGCACTCTTGTTTGATTCCAGAAACAATATGCACTTTAGAACATATGTCAGCTTTATCTAAGAAGTACGATGTAATGATCAATTATGGATATTGCGATATAACAGCTTTCACAAAACCAGCTGAGAAGGACATTTCGTTGGGTCGAGAAGATGTTATAGCATTTTTGAAGAGATATTACGAAATGAAAAAATCGGGAGTGCGAATATCTACCCCAGCAAGAGTGATAAAGGAATGTATTAGGATTATGGAAGATTGGCCAGTAGATAACACTATCCTTTCAAAAAGTGAGGCAAAGGAATTTTCTAAACTGAGAATACCTAGATGCGCTTTGGCATCATCCAATATTTATATTGATAGTGATGGTAGTGCCTATCCCTGTTTGCCGCTATGGGGTAAAGAGGTTAATCCTCCCAATGTTTACGAACTAGGCCTGAGGAAGGCATGGAATTATTATAAAAAATTGGACTGTCACCAATGCGCCTCGATTTTTACTATTGAGAAGAGTCTTTTTTACAGTTTTGATGTAATGACATTGCTTCAATATATTTCAGGATATCAGTTTCTCAGATGAGGAACAAATATAAAGTTTAATAGTGGATTAATGTTAAAAAATCAATAGAATATTGTTTATATGGATCAGCGTATTCTAAACGAAATTGAACATGGGAGAAAAATAGTTAACTTTGCTGGTAAAGTTTGGGGTTGGGAAACTCCTGCTGGTAGAGAACGATGGAAGCGTAGAGTTGAGATGCTCGTTTCTAATGTTACGCCCGAGATGAAGGTGCTGGAAGTGGGTTGTGGAATAGGCTACCTGACAAAGTCGCTTCAGAATAAAAAGGCAACGATAGTATCAATTGATATTTCTTATGATTTGATTGAAGTTGCGAAAAGCAATGTTGGTATTGGCAACATTACCTTTTTGTTACAGAATGCATCCAGTTTAGGCTTAGCAGATAATTTATTTGATATAGTTATAGGAAGTTCAGTATTACATCATCTTGAAGTAGATAAAGCTTTAGCTGAATTTTACCGAGTTTTAAAGAAAGAGGGCTTGTTGGTTTTCACTGAACCTAATATGATGAATCCCCAAATTGCTGTTCAGAAGAATATTTCACTTTTTAAAAAATTAGCCGGGGATTCTCCTGATGAGGCAGCTTTTTTTCGCTGGCTATTGAAGAAAAAATTAATAAAACACGGATTTCGTGATATCAAACTTAAAACTTTTGATTTTTTGCATCCAGAGACTCCAAAGGGTTTGGTCCCCTTTATGAAAGACATAGGTGACTTTGCAGAATCAATTCCGCTTATTTCTGAAATAGCCGGGTCAATATATATTGAAGCAAGAAAATAAAGAAAAAGGATTATGAAGCAAAAGACAAATTTAATAGAAAGACGGTATATCTGCTTTATGCTCGCTCTTGTAGTTGCTGCTGGAGTCAGCTTTGTTAGATATAGAGCTTTGAATCTAAATGCTGCCGGCGCCTCATTTACAGCTTTTTTTGTTGATTATGAAGAAAAAACTCGTCATGAACATTGGAGCGAAATGGTTGAAAAAGAACAAGATCCTTTTATTGAAAAAATATTCAATAACCAAAAAGAGTACTCTGTTAATTGGGGATTATATAATTTTTTTAATCTTCCAACACATTTCTTCTATAAAACATTTCATCTTAGAGGCATTAATTTATGGCTTGCAAATAAGTTATTGGCCACATGTATGGGTATAGGCGTAGCTTTGCTTGTTTTTCTAATTGCTGATTTATTCTATGGTCCTTTGGTCGGATTGATTTCAAGTATATTGATGGCATTTTCTCCGCATATATGGGTTCTTTATAATTTTAGCGCTGACCCAGCTCAACCATATAACTTGTTCTTCAGTTTGCTGACCATCTATTTTTTTCTGCTGTTTATGGAACGAAATAGGTGGTATTTCATGCTTATCTCAGGCTTTGTTATGGGAATTAATTTCTTATTTTTTCATGTTGGTTCTTTCTTAATTCCCATAATAATATTTGTTTTTTGTATATATAACGTTGTTACAAAAAGAAGGATTTGTTACATTGGGCACTTTTTTATAATCGCATTAATCGCTATCTTTTCTGGAGCTGCCTTAAATTATTTTCACTCCTCTTATTTGAATTTATCCTTTAATCCACTTATTACATATATTAAAAATTACATTTCCTGGGGACCAACGGCATCTCACACAATACATGGAATTATGTTGTTTGACTGGAGTAAGCTGGTTCTGAACACTAGGCACCATATTCAAGGTGTGTTTATTAATGGGAAAACCCAGGACTGGCATCATGGCGCTTCTCTCCCATCAATTCCGATGGTCTATAACTACCTAATCTCTCTTTTCTTTGCAATTGCTTGCTTTATTCATATTCGCAGCAGGAAACGGAAAGATGTGTTTTTCTTCATTTGGTTTCTGACTTATTTCGCCATTTATAGTTTTATTATTTTTGTAAGGCAGAAGAACATTTTTGGAGAACTCCCCCCTGTTTTTATTCTGGCAGCAAGTTCAGTGCCTGTAGTGGGTGCGTTTTTGTATAGAAAAAGAGAAAGCAAGTGGATGCATTTTCTTCTGCGTCAGAAAATAAAAATAACATCAAAAAGTAAGTCAATTTATTTCTTAGCAATTTTATTAACCGTTTCTTCTATGGGAATAGGATCTTTTATAATTTTTAGATATCTTCCAAGCAAGAATTTTTATAGTTCTTATAGAGCCCACTATAAGATTTATCAACATTTTTCTAAAAAAGGCTATACTGACAAGACAAAAATAATCATTACAAGTGCTGTCGGTTTGCCCGATGCAAATATGATGATGCGTCTTTTTACAGAGAATATTCCTCAAATTATCAATTTAACGGATTTTGGAATACATCAGAGTACAGACAATAAAGATAAGAATAAGTGGGTGCAAATGGAATCCACTCTCAAAGAAAATAGCGATAAAATGTTTTACTGCTTCGCTTACCTCGATGACCATATGTGGGCTAAGTATTCTGACGAAGCCTGGAGAAATATCTTTATGAAGATTCATCCTGAATCTATTCCTTTTGATATAAAAGGTCTTGATGGTAAAATAATTTGGCGAATTTATGAAATAGAATAATGATAGGACTTATGCAAAATCGATTAACACAGTGTGTATGTGGTATTAATATTATCCGTTCAAAGTGGCAGGCTATATACTCAAGGCTGGCAAAGAGGCCGTTGCTCAGTTCTTTCATTATAATTCTTGTTTCATCTACAATATTCGGACTGTGGTTCAAGATTAAACAGTTATCAGTAGCTTCCAGCAAATTAATATATTGTTATCCTCTGAGCTGGTATGGTATCTCCATCATGCAATTCTTATTGATTTTTTGTGTTTTGTGGCTGGGGCTGAGTTTAATTAGTTTAATTATTGATCAAAAAAGAGAGGGAATAGCAAATAATCTATTGGTTTGTTCATTACCTTTCACTGCGTTCTGGCTATCGGCCTGTAATGTTAAACTTCTGTATCCTGTATGTTTGTTTTGGATATTTTCAACAGTTATTATATTTTTAAAGATTCGCCGGAATAAAAAGTTCTACGATAAGATAAAAGAGCCGCTTATTGTTTTAATAATTTTAGCAAGTGTATTTCTAGTAACATTCAAAAGTCTTTCACCTCTTTATCATACAAGTTTTTTTGATGCATGGGGCAGGATTGATTTTTTTCTAAATTTCGAGCATCAATGGGAGAATGCAAAGGCATATGATTTCATAGGTAATTTTACACAGCAGGGCAAGCTTGGCGGCTATTCACAGGGTATCTACATGATCAGCGAATTATCCTCATTAATTGTTTTATTGTTTGATATTCCTTTAGTAGATACGCTGGGTAAATATGCTTCAATCAAGTTTATGTTTTTTTGGTTATATGTATTTGGTTCCTATGGATGTTATCTCTTGCTTCGTTACGGACTAAGATTATCCTTTTCACCTTCATTTATAGGCGGACTGGGATTTATTCTTGGTAATGCAGCATTTTTGTCTTTTAACAGCACAGAGTATTCTATTCATCAGGTTCCATTTCTCTTTCTTCCATGGGTTTTATTTTTACTTAATCGTGCTTACTCGCTAAATAAGTCTGCTATAGGTATATTGAGTGGTATAGGGCTGGCAGGGCTGGTGGCAAGTCTTTCTGAATACACACTGAGCTCTCATCCTGAGATAAATTTTCTCTATTTCTCTTTCTGCAATTCATATAATATTTACTTAGCGTTTCTTCTATTTAAGAGAAATCCTTTCAAGCTAAAGTCAATCCCCCAATTTTTTATAAATATAGCAATTTTCCCAATCATTCATATGGTAAGTTTGTCCTATAAATTGATACCTCTGTTTAACTCATTGATAGGAAGAGAATATGCTTTGTATGATTCTAACCCTTACGCAGGGCTGCCTTGGGACTCATCATTAGTACATTGGTCAACCTTCTTTTTCAGAATCAGGGAGAATGTAATAACAACCCGGCTTGTTAGTCCGATTGCTAATCCGCCAATATTCTTTTTTACAAGCCAGTTTGTGATGTTAATGATTTATAGCGCAGTTATTATTTTTTGTTTACATATTTTAAGTAAATTATTCAAGAACAGAGCAGGTTGCAGTCAGAATGCATCAATAGGGAATTCTTTCTTTTTTCTGGCGACACTGCTTTTTTTAGGTATAAACATGGCTATTGGAACACATTCATGGTTATCAGAATTAATGAGATTTACAGGTCGTCTTAGAGTTCATGATTTTATCAGAATGAATATATTTTATTTCTTTTTTGCTTTAGTGGGAGCTATGATTGGGCTTGATTATATGCTTAAATTAAAAAGGCTAAAGATTGTTAACATAGTTTTCATTGTATATATATTGAATCTGATATTTGTGTACTTCTTACCATCATCTCCGAAGCACCCTGAGAAAATATATTTGGATATATGCATTTTAACTGGGATATATTTACTGATTTATTCATCAATAAGGTTTAAAGATATTAACCTGCAATGTTTGATTAAATTAATGCTTATTTCTGTTGCGCTCTTATCATTTTTTACCATTGATGCTCGTGTTACTAAATTAGTAATAGAAAAAAATAATAAACAACTAAAATCAAAGGATAATATATATACCTCCTTTCGCACTGCTGTTACGTATTTAAAAAACAATCAGCATGACAAAGCGAGTTTCAAATATTTAGAGCGAAAGCTAAATAAATTTAACCAAAAAGTTGAAGCAACAAAAAAAGACAAGACGGAATTGTATCTTAAAAAAATCATTTCGAAAGAAACTTATAAAGAAACTATGGATTATTATAAAAAGATCAAAAATATTCTTGATAAAAATTATACTAATCAGCTCCAACTTTTTGAAGCAATTGCCCCTGAGATAGATAATTTCTATATGAATTATGGTCCGATACAGATAGTAATTGGGGCATCTCCCGCAGCTTGGGCGCCTTTAATAGTTGACACCTATAATGCAGTTCAGTTTTATCTCCCTGACAAATACAATCTTATAGTCAACACTTCGGGAAGTACTCAGTCTACATTATTGCCGGTCGGCAAAAATTCTGAATTGTCAGCAGGGCTTTTCTACGGTCTTGGTCCGGCTTTTCCCTCAATAGATGTTAGCTTCCATTTAAAGAGCCTTTACCCTGATCTTTTAGCTAACAGGCATCCAGGAGAAACAGCCTATCATTGCTGGCCAATAGAATTAAAACACCTTATTTCAAAGAATTTTTCCGATACTCTGGGCAGACCAAAAATGAAGGATGTGAAAAAATTAACGCCGATGGCGTTAAAAAATATGCCGGATATTAAAAAACTTTTAAACATTTATGGCGTGGATTACGTTATGTACCTTAAATATTATCTTAGGATGAGTGAGAAGGAGCATATAGGGCCCGGAGCTCTTTTCGATGTAGATAATCTTAAGAAGATGGGCTTTATACCTTTGAGATTGCCAGAATCTTACAGATTTACACCCAGATTTAATGAGCATTATGAGATGGGAGTTTTAGAGAACACTCAATCCTATGGCAAGGCATATATTGCCAGGTGGGTAAAAGTGATCAAGCCGAGTGAAAATTTAGTAAATCTAAAAAAATACAGTTATTTTAATAAGTGGCCTCTTTCAGAAGATTTGATATATAATTTTTCACATCATATGTCCAGCATACCGGATAATATGTGGAGGTCAGTTTTAATAGAGTCATCAGAATCTGAGGATTATTCAGATGTGCCATATATTAACGCTACAGATAATAAGGTAAAGATAGTAAAAATTATTGGTTCAAAGGCGGTATTTGAGGTAGAATGCGGAAAAGATAATAGTTGGTTTGTTTATAATACAGCTGCTTTAAAGGGGTGGAGAGCTTTTTTAGGCGCAAAAGAGATTCAGATACATAAAGCAAATCTAGGATTTATAGGAGTAAAGTTAAATAAAGGCAAGCATTTTTTGTGGATGGAGTACAAGCCGCTTTCAAGCAATATAGGTTTTGTCGTAACTTTTCTTGGTTGGATTCTTGTGTTTTTGTGTTTGATTTTTAAGTTGCCTTATGTGTTCATACAGACTAAAACGGAATAATACGAGGAAAATGAATTTCAGACTGGCTGCACTTCTGGATAAATTCGTGGGGAGGGTATTAGTTCAGTTAATCACTCTTTTACCCCCTTTTCCAAAACAAATTCCCCAAAATGCGAATTTTGAAAATATTCTAATAATAAAATTCTGGGGGTTTGGTTCCATTTTGGAGGCAACACCTTTTTTCCACTCTTTAAAGCAGTCATATTCTGACGTAGCGCTGGATATCCTCACATTCTCAGATAATAAGCAGATAGTTGAGAGTCTTGGATTATTTCGAAATGTACATGTAATGGATTCACGAAAGGGAATTTTAAATTTTTTCAAACAAACAATTCGATTCATCCTGTCCTACAGACAAAAATATTCACTGGTAATAGATATGGACTTCTTCGCGTATTTTTCAGCCTTAATAACTAAAATATCGGGTAGTATATACTCTTTGGGATTTAAGAGTTTTTTCCCCAGAAGAAACCGTTGCTATTCCTGCACGGTTGTCTTTGACCATTCCAGTCATATTCGGATGATCTTTCTTAAATTTTTGGATGCTCTTCACATAAAAAACCCCGAAGATATTAGTTTGCTAGCGCCTAATGTTCCTGAAGAGAAGAAACTTTCGGTTATGGAAAAATTTCCGGAACTAAAGGATAATCGCCCAAAAATTGCGGTAAATATTAATGCAGGTAATCTTTTCATGGGAAGACGATGGCCTGAGGAAAACTTTCGAAAGCTGATTGGTTTAATCCAGCAGGATTGTAATAATCTGCAGATATATCTTGTCGGCGGAAAAGAGGACTTGCCTGTAGTAATATCTTTTTATGAATCGCTCCCGGACAAAAGAGGGGTTCATGTTACAGCCGGCAAGCTCGATATCATGGAATTTTCATACGTCCTATCTAAGATGGACTGTCTAATTACAAGCGATAGCGGACCGTTGCATATCGCTGAGGCAATAGGAATTCCTATAGTTGGTTTCTTTGGTCCGGAAACACCAAATCTTTACGGTCCGATGTCAGATAGAAGTTTAGTTTTCTATAAGAATCTATTTTGCAGTCCCTGCCTTAACACATACAACCACAAGATGAGTGATTGTACAAACAATCAGTGTCTTAAACTTATTTCGGCAGAAGATGTCTATGAGAAAATAAAAGACAGATATTTTTAGAATAAGTTTTACCTGATTTCATGAAAGCATGTAAGGAAATTCAATGAAGACAAACCTAATGCTATCAGTAGTTGTACCAGTTTATAATGACCAGAAATACCTAGAAGGGTGTTTAAGGTCTATATTTGGCTCAGATTACCCTGATTTTGAGGTAATAGTGGTAAATGATGCTAGTACTGATGATTCTTTAGAGATAGCGAGAAAATTCCCCTGTCAAATTGTAGATCTAAAAACAAATGCTGGTGTAGCCAATGCTAGAAATAAAGGGGCTAATAATGCCAAAGGCGATATACTGGTCTTTTTTGATTCAGATGTGGAAGTTGAGCGGGATACCTTGTCAAGATTTGCCAAAGCCCACCAAAGGACAGATATTAAAGTATGCCAATGCCAAATATCTCCTTGCTCTTTGACTCCAGGATATATTCCAGAACTGATGGCAGTAATCTGGAATTATGTAGCTTGCTTAATGGCGCCATATAGTACAGCTGTTCGTTCAATGTCCTTTTCAATTGATAAATCAGTATTTTTTGAGATTGGAGGATTTAATACCGTTTTTAAGTCAGCTGGCGGGGAAGAATATGAGATTGGAAGAGTCATCCAACAGCACGATTACAGGATATTTCTAGACTCCTCATTTCGTATACACCATAATTTTGAGAATTTTTTATCAAGATTTAAGAAGTTATTTAGAAGAAGTTACGTCTATGGAAGGTTTGTCCTTCAAAGAAACTTCAAACTCGATAGAGGCCATGGGACTTTAAAAGAGGGCATTAATTCCCTGCTTTCGGTAATTGGAATCTTAGAACTTCTTATTTCGTCGTTTATAGGTTGGACTTTCCTTTTGTTTTTAGCTACCATTATAATCCAACTTCTTTCTGACCTTGATCAGGGTATTTACGTCACTAGAAAGAAAGGATTATTCTTTTTCATTCGTTCAATCCCCATAACTTATCTTTGGTATTTTGCAATGGGTCTAGGGGTTATTAAAGCAGGATTAATGCATTATTTTACAAAGGTGTGTTCGACCTTAAGGAAGATAACTTTTTTGTTATCAAAAACTCCGGCATATGTCATATTCTTCGTAACTGCTAAATGTAACGCTGGCTGTAAACATTGTTTTAATTGGAAGAAGGTACAAGAACAGGGTGTATCAGACGATCTTAGTTTAGAAGAGATTGAAAAGATGTCTAAATCTTGGGGTAACATAAAATACATGACCTATAGTGGTGGAGAACCCAGTTTAAGAGAAGACATTGTGGAGATAACTCAAAGCTTCTTTAAGAATAACCACTTAGAAATGCTAAATTTTATTACCAATGGCTTTGCAGTTACCTCAGTTGTTAGCAAGATAAAAAAAATACTGAGAACTTGTCCTGGTTTAGACCTTACAGTGAGTTTTTCTATCGATGGTCTTGGGGATCAACATGATTCAATAAGAAACGCACCGGGAATCTTTGGGAGAGTGTTAGAGTCTATAGATAAAATAAGAAACCTAGAAAAGTATTACCCTAACCTGAAAATACTTGCTATAACCACTTATTCTAGCTTTAACAGAGATAATATATTTGATATTGTTGATTATATAACTAAAGGATTAAAATTAGAAATGATCCTGAATTATGTTCGCGGGGATACATTGGAAAAAAGCGCAGACCAAGTTGATTTGGATACCTATATGAAAGCGACCGAGACAATCGCAAAGCAAAACGCAATCAATTCCAGAAGATCCAGCATAGTTAGGGCACTGGATAATGTCTGCTTTAAGTTAATCGCCAAAACAAAAGAAGAAAAGAAGAGCTTAATACCTTGTTTGGTAGGAAAAAAGCTTATAGAAATAGGTAATGACGGTAGAATTTTCCCCTGTGAGATGTTGGATGTTGACTTTGGTAATGTATGCGATTTCAATTACGATATAAATAAAGTTTTAAAAACAAAAAAAGCTTATGATTTTTTTAAGTTTCTAAATAAAAGGGATTGCTTTTGTACCTGGGAATGTGCAATGAAAAATAATATCGTTTACTCTATACCGAAATACCCTAGTCTGTTTTTAGAATGGTTTAGACAAGGTTTAAGCTTAAAGAATTAACTATTTGAACTAATCGCCAGACTTTTTTATTTCTTTGATTCGCAAACGTTCTATAGTGGTTGTTCCCCAGGATTTTCCTACATGAATTTTTAAGACAATGCTTCCTTCGGTTTCTTTATTTTTACAACACTAGACGTTGACAGCCTCATCTGTTTGATATAAAATCTAAATTGAGGGTAAAGTGGTGGGGTTTACCTGATTTCGTAAAAAATAAGGGATTAATCATGTTAAGGTTTGGAGTTGTGGGATTTGGTAAAATGGGGATGCTGCATACCAGTATTTTGAATTCACTTAAGAACGTTGAACTTGCTGCGATTGTAGATAACTCTAAACTTATCCTGAGTTCTATCCAGACTTTAATGCCTCATGTTAAAACATATAAAGACCACAAAAACATGTTAATGAATGAAAATCTGGATTTTGTCGTAATATCTACGCCGGTTCACACACATACAAAGATAGCAATAGATTGTATAGAGAATGGATGCCACGTATTTCTTGAAAAACCAGCGGCGCAGAATTTAGAAGATTTTTACACCTTAAGGGAAGCAAGTTTGAGAAATAGTGATTTGATGATAATTACAGGCTACTGTTACAGGTACAGAAGCACTTTTAAGAAGGTAAAGGAAATACTTGATAGCGGTCTGCTCGGTAAAATTATTCTTTTTAACGGTGTAATGTACTCTTCAGACATTCGTAAGCCTGAGAGAGGATGGCGTTTCAAGAAAAGCGAATCAGGCGGGGGAGTCATCATAGATTCCACTTCTCATGTTATTGATATGTTAGCCTGGTATCTGGGAAAACCTCATGAAATTATGGCAAGAACATCTAATTGGTATTCAAAAGAGGTAGAGGACTATGTGCACGCGGTATATAGCTTCAATGATGGGCTGACGGGATGGATTGAATCTTCATGGGCAGTGCCAAACTACCGCGTTCCCAGCATGAAAATACATCTGATAGGAACAAAAGGTGAGGTGATAGTAACAACAGACGAAGTTAGATTGTTTTTAAATGAAGGCGGTGGGGCATACAAAAAAGGATGGACAGTTCAGTACGCTGTAGACCTGAGGCCCCCCGTAAATTTTGAAATATTCGAAGAGTTTTACACTCTGCAGTTAGAAGAATTCATCGCATGTATAACTCACAAGTCAGATCATTTAAACAGTCTGCCTCATACGGGTGTTACACAGCAAATAATTGAAACAATCTATAAGTCTTCAGCCGTGAATGGTCAGGGAATAACGATGGATTTGGAGGAATTATAAGTATGTCTGCAAGGATTGACAATATAATTTTAGGAGATAACCAATTTTCAGGCGTTAATCATTTATCTCAAGCTCTCGGACAACTCAAGGCAATCAAGTTTCAGGATGATAACGAAATTAAAAAAATAATCGAATATGCGATCTCTCAAGGGGCGCAAGGCATGATGTTATCAACCCATGCAGAAGTGGAAAGGATTCTTAATATTATTAGAAACGACGATCTTCTTCAGAATAATCTTAATATTTACCCCAATATTCCTGATATTGCTAAATATGTAAGACGAGCAACAACGCAGGGTGGAATAACAGGGCTAATGAAATCTATCCTGAGTCAGCTCAGCTTCGGTATGAAAGCCAGTCTTATAATTGAGGGCGGAAAAGGTCTGATGAAAAAAGATATTCTCAAGATGTTAGAAGTATTAATAGATTTAGAGATGGCTTTTTTTAGAGGTTTGAAAATAAAAGCCATATTTCTACATACCATAGTTGTTGATTTAGCGCTTGGCCTTGGCCTTGACCAAATACTTTCACACTACTATTCTTATATAAAGGATAAATATAATGTTATTCCCGGTTTTGGGACTCTAAATCTGCCAAAACTTCTTAATAAACTCCAGATGTTAGGGATTGATTACCCGTTGATAATGACATCGGTTAACAAAAAAGGATTTTATATGAATCCAAGCAAGGCAGCATGTGAAGAAGTTATAAACGATGGTAAGTGCGAGATTTTAGCAATAGGAACGCTTGCATCCGGAGCCATTTCTCTGCGTGAAGCGTATGAATATCTTTTTTCATTTCATAACATAAAATCATTAGTCATCGGCGCATCAACTAAAGATCATATTAAACAGTCTTTCGATTTGGTGAAGTCTTACCATGCTCATAGGCAACAATAGGCATAGGATTAGTTCTGCTTTGAAAATAATATCTAAATTTTACAATGAAGAGCTTGAAAGCATCTTTGCTAGAATCTTATACTTCTTTAACACGATTGATACATATTTTATTCTTGTAGGAATCAGCTCTTTTGTCATCGTTTTTCCGGGAAAAGTCAATGTTATAGTGCTGGTGCTATCTCTGTTGTTTGCGTTGATTACGGCAAAAATCGCTGATTTTTATCCCAGTTTTGTGATACTTGCTATTCCTGTACTTATTATACTTGGAATTGTATTAGATCTTTCAGGGTCATTAATAATGGCTCTTTTTATTGTAAATACAGCCCTGTTTTTTATAATACAGTTTGTTTTTATGGGCATACCTGATTCAATAGTTGCCCGTGATATACGAGTTGCTTTTATAAAAATATACAATTCATTATTTACGGTTGCTCCAACAACAGTTTCTTTTTCTATGAGTGTCTTCTTTTCATTCTATGTATCCTTTTGTATAGCTGCAGCCGTTTCATGCCGAGCAATAAAGGATTATACCTTGCTTGGGGCAGCGGGAGTAATTCTCTTTTTTTGTGCTTTGCTTGCCCGTTCAATGCGACCCAAAAACCTTTTCAGCAAGTTCCATAAGCCGGATGTCAGGGCTAACCCGATATTTAAACGGGTAGTGATTCTGAATATAGATGGTGTAAGAAAAGATGTTTTTGACTCATTAAATTTACCTGCAATAGCCAGATTAACCAAGGAGGGTACAAGCCATGCATTTGGACTGGAGACTGTATATCGGGCGTTAACCAATCCTGCATTTGCAAGTATATTTACGGGTACTATTCCCAGTGTTCACGGCGTCCGCAGCAACAACTTCGGACAATCAATTGTAACAGAGGGTTTGCCTGATATTGTCCCGTCTATTGCATACGGTTCAATGCATGTTAAACATTTTTGCAAGAAGTACTGGCAGACACGTATAGTCTCATTGCCCCGCCATTCCGTATATCTTTCCGACGATATAATGGTAGACTGGCTTAAAGATGATATGCTTAATAGACCAGAGATACGTCTTTTTGTCGCAGATTTCAGCGAAGCGGATTTTCTTGCTCACGCCTACGGCAGTAAGTCTAGGCAATACAAGGAAGCTCTTCAGAGGATTGATAAGCGTATAGGAGATTTTATAGATTGGATGAAATCAAATAACATGTCAGATGATACAGCGGTTATTGTATGTTCTGATCATGGAATAGCGGCAATTGACCACAGCTATCTTATAGCTGATTCAGAAAGATATGTGCCCTTTTTGATTTATGGGAAGGGTATCAAAAAAGGATTCCATATACAGCGGCCGGGAACAATTATGGATATTTGCTGTACAGTCGCATACTTTCTTGGAATCCGATATCCCTATAATTCAAGAGGACAGGTCTTTACTGAAGCGCTTGAGGATTCTGATCTTGAGTCAGAGAAAGAAACATTTGTCAGTAGATTCAACCAGTTGAAGTATGATGCTGAAGCTGAGCAGTACCATTGTGACCATGTTGAGATTTATGCCGGAGACGCACAGTGGTGGGATCAGTGTATTTCGAAGTTTATAATGGACAAAAAATGCGATCTGAGAGTGCTTGATATCGGATGCGGCAATGGCTTTGTGGGTGAAAGATTTGTCGCAATGGGGGTCAATTTTAGTGATTTTGTATGTATGGATATTTCTAAAAACATACTTGAGGAAGCTAAGAAAACGCTTGGGAAATATCCCGGATTTTCCTTTACAACCAGTTTAGATGATGTTAATGGAACATTTGACATAATTACTGCCAGCTCGGTTTTTCATCATGTTGTTCATCCGGATAAGCTTGCAGATATCATTGACAGGTTTCTCGCAGAAGATGGAATTGTGATTGGAAGCCATGAGCCAAATAAGGAAGCATTTAAAAAGAAGTTGTTTTATGCAGGAGCAGCTTTATATAAAGGAATAGGCGGAAGTATAAGTATTAGCAATGAAGTCGTGCGTGAGTTCAATGATCTGCTCCGTAACAGATATCCAAATGCTCCCGGCGTCTGCCGTGAAGAGATACTTCAGATGGTAGAGTATCACTCTCCTTTGGAGCAGTATGATAAGTCTATTGATTTACAAAGCGGGTTCATACCGGATGAGTTCTGCAAACTATGCTTTCCAGGATATAAAGTACTCCTGCTTGAGACCTACTCAACATTTTCTCATAGGCTATGGCTGTCAAAACATAAAAGAATACAATCTTTGCTTGTTGCTATGTTTAATCTTTTATTTAAACGGGGCAATCTCTTCAGATTCGTCTTGAGGAAAAAGGAGATATGAAGATAATTTTTCCTGTTATGGGTGCTGAGAATATATCAGTCAGCTATCTTTCGACAGTTCTTAAAGAGGCTGGGCATATAGTTAAGGTGGCTTTTGATCGTTCACTATTTGATGATAAGCAATATTTTTCCGTTCCTTTTCTCAGCCGTATGTTCACTGAAAAAAAGAGAATGATAAAAGAAATAATCAGGGAGAAGCCTGATATTCTTGCTATGTCTGTATTCGCCGATAATTACCAATGGGGTCTTGAAGTGGTACGTGAAGTACGTAAATGCCACATGTGCATTACTGTATGGGGTGGAATGCATCCTACTTCCTGCTCGGAGGAAGTTATCAGTAGAGACGAGGTGGATTACATGATTGTAGGGGAGGGGGAAACCCCTTTCATGGAATTGCTTGAAGCGCTTGAAAAGAAGGAATCGCCAGAAAGTATTTCCAATTTGTGGATGAAGAAAAACGGCAAGGTAATTCGTAACAAGCCTAGATTATTAATGGACCCCAAAGCTTTTCCAGCTGTAGACAAAACCATATATGAAAAGTTTATCCCAATGAAGGACTATTACCTTACTGTTACATCTAAGGGGTGTATTGCCCACTGCAGTTATTGTACGCAGAATTTTCTCTGGAAATGGGAAAAAGAAGAAGGATTAGGACATTTTCTCAGAGAAAAATCTGTTGATGCTGTATTAGACGAATTAAAGGCAATGAAAAAACGTTATAGTATCCGTTATGTTGATATAAAAAATAATGTACTTTCAGGTAACAGCAAATGGTTTGATGAGTTTCTTGCGCGTTATCCTGAAGAGATTCAGTTGCCTTTCAGAATAATGGGACATCCTCTGTTGTTTCAAAAAGACCTGGCAGTCAAATTAAAAAAGGCAGGCTGTCATCATATTCAAATAGGAATTGAATCATTAAATCCCGAAGTAAGAAAAAAAGTGCTGTTTCGCAACGAGACTAACGAGCAGATTATCAGAGCGCTTGATAATATTGAAAAAGCAGGTATTAATTTTTCCGCAGATCTGATGTTGGGTCTTCCGGGAGAGTCGGAGGACGACCTGATTTTAGCTCTTAAAACTCTTGCAAAATATCGCAGACTCATACGTTCGTCCGTATTCTGGCTTCAGTATTTGCCAAGCGTTGATATTACCAGAATGGCCATATTGAAAGGCTATATAAACAAAGGAAACGAAATAAAAATTGTTCAGGGGCTTCAGAATAACTACTTATCAACAGGCTCATCAATGGAGCCGCAGAGAATGAGAATACTCAAGACATACCATATCATGTTCCGTTTACTTCCTATTGTTTCTCAGAGAATCATGAATTTTCTGATAAACTCTGGGATATATCGCATATTCAGGTATATCCCATTCCAGATATTTGCTATCATCGTCATTGATGTGTTTGTTTCTTTTGTGCGCAAGGACTACTATGCAAAATGGATTATGGGATGGTATTTCAAACAGCTGTTTAAGCATCTTACCGGAAAGGTAGAGACAATTTCAGATTAAAACTATGAAAATATTATTTATTGATAATTTTTCGTTTAATTTTGGCATCGCATCTATTTCATCTGTATTGAAACAGAGTGGTCATGATGTGGAGTTGTTATATTACACATTTTCTAAAATGAAAGGCATCGATATTTATCGTAATCCCAGTAAATATTATTCGTTTAATAAGATAGCTGATGAGATAATTGGAAGGAAACCTGATATTATAGGGTTTTCTGTTTTAAGCTCAAATTACATGTTCTATAAAAACACAGCTGAAGCCATTCGCAGAAGAACAGATATTCCTATTTTAACAGGAGGTGTGTTCCCGACTATGAGTCCAGATTTTTTTATAGAGAATACCTGCTGCGACTTTGTATTCAGGGGAGAAGCAGAACCTGTAATTGTGGAACTTATTGAAAAAATAGCTTTAGGAAAGTATTATGATGTGCCAAATATCGTTTACAGAGAAAAAGGAGGGACTGTTGTTCACAACGAAATGTCCAGCTTTGTCGATGACCTAGATGCTCTTCCGTTTTATGATAAGGAAGTATATCCAGGTGTTCCATTTCAGTTGAATATGTCAACCAGCCGTGGATGTGTCAATTCCTGCAGCTATTGTTCTTCCGGGAAATATACCAGACTAACGGTCAGAGGAGGAGCTGGAAAAGTCAGGAAAAGAAGCGTGGACTCTATTATTAAAGAGATAAAACAAGCTTTGCGAAAATGGCCATATAAAGAGATCTCTTTCTGGGACGATTTTTTTATTACAACACCTAAATGGTTATCGGAATTTGTGGAGAAATATAGCAAAGAAATAAATCTTCCTTATAATTGCATAGCTTTTCCTGCGGTGATAAATAATGAGGTAGCGTCATTATTAGCCGGGTCTGGATGCAATGTTGTATGTATGGGATTTCAGACTGCAAATGAAGAATATAAAAAGAATGTACTAAGAAGAAGAGAAACTAAAAAACAAGTTGCTAAAGCCATAAACCATCTGGAAGAGCATGGAGTTAAATACAGCTTAGACCATATTTTTAATTTACCAGGTGAGACAAAAGAGCATATTGAAGAATCTTTGGATTTTTTTATCAATAACAAAGTAAAATGGGTATCAATATATTTCCTTAATTATTATCCTGATTCCGATATTACAAAGTATTCCTATGATAATGGTTTTATTGGCTCTGAGCAGTTCTCTAAAATCATGAAAAATGAACTGATTGGCGATCAGGCATTTAAAGGAACCATCGTTGATAAAAAGAAATCTAAAGAGCAGGTTCAGTACGCTTTACTTTTTAGATTGATTAATTTACTGCCTGCCAAATGGTTGAAACGGATGCTAAAGAATGATATTCAAAAAAGGTTTCCGACTAATAAATATTTATACTATAGTCTTTCTTTGTTAACCTTGTTTAAAGCGCAGGGTTTTAGAAGAGTTTTGACATTTGTCAATCCTTATTTCAAATTCAGGAAAAACGTATGCGAATAGGAAAAGAGTAAAAATGAAAATAACTTTAATAAATCCGCCGCTTACTCTGGATGAAGCATATGGAAACTACAGCGACTTAGCTTCTTTTCTGCCTCAACTGGGTTTATGCGCTTTGGCCAGCTATTTAATAAAATATGGATACAAAGAAGTAAGGATAATTGATGCTAATGTATTAGGGAGCAGTCTCAGCAATATCGTCAAAGACGTTATGAGCGATTCTCCAGATTTAATAGGAATATATAACAGTACATCTAACTACTTTTCTGTATCTAGTTTGGTTTCTGAAATAAAAAAAACGAAAAGATCACAAAAAATAGTCTTAGGCGGACCACATCCCAGTTTTCTTCCTGAAGAGATATTAACCGAAACCGCAGTTGACTATTGCGTAATAGGGGAAGGAGAAGAGACTTTATTAGAATTAGTTCAACATATTGAAGGTAATTCTGATGAGCTAAACAAAATAGATGGATTGGCTTATAAGACCAGTGATGACAAAATAATAATAAACAAACCGAGAAAACGGATTGATGATTTAGACAGCCTGCCATTTCCAGCCGTTCATCTGTTACCTCCGCTTTCAAAATATAAATTTTATCCTTTGCAATCCAAGAGATCGCCGTATATGACATTGATAACATCAAGAGGGTGCCCATATAATTGCGTTTTTTGTGAGACTCCTTTTGGCAAGACAGTGCGATATCATAGTCCGGAGTACGTGGTTAATTATATAGATTATTTGGTTAAGCAATTCGGTGTTAAAGAATTATGTTTCGTTGATGATACCTTTACTCTTAAAGAAAAGAGAGTTTTTGAAATATGCGGTCTGATACAAAAGATAAATCTTGATGTTAGCTGGTACTCTGCTACGCGTGCAAACATAAAAGACAAAACCATTTTTAATGAAATGAGAAAAGCAGGTTGCTGGATCTGCGCCATAGGCGCAGAGTCCGGAGATCCTGAGGTACTTCGTTTGATAGGGAAGGGGGTCTCTCTGGATGAGATTAAATCATCCTGCGAGGCGGTTCTAAAAGCAGGGATAGTGTTAAAAACATTTTTTATTCTCGGGAATCCAGGTGAAACGCTTGAAACAATAGAGAAAACAATAAAATTTGCAAAGTCCCTGAAAGCACATTATCCAGTTTTCAGCCTGATGACTCCGTTTCCAGGAACTGAATTATGGAATACAGCTGAAAAATATGGCACTTTTGATCGCTCAAATTTTCAGAAACTTATAATTTCTACTGCGGATCCTGTATTTGTCCCCTATGGTTTGACAAAAGAAATTTTGTTGAAGAAGCAAAAGGAAGCCTTCAGAAGAACCTATTTTAGCTTAGGTATGGTCAAAAAGCAGTTATGCGCTATTAAATCTATAGATGATGTCAAGAAACTGGGCAAAGCAGCTATTGCTTTCTTAAAGTTACAGTTTAACTGATTGTGATGATACCTGTAAAAAAGGAGTAAAGGATATGAGTTCGAAGCTTACGACACTTATTAGAGGGCGTAAGGCAATGTTTAGCCTGTTGAAGTGTAAATTTAGCAAGAAGCGTATTCCGGTCAGAGCAAGCTTTTTGGTAACGAAATATTGCAATCTGAGATGCTTTTATTGTTACACTAAGGATATTCTAAATGATAAAAACGTACACGAGCCAACCATTGATGAGTTAAAAAACACTATTGATCAAATTTATGAGGCTGGATGCCGCTGGATAAACATTTTAGGTGGCGAGCCTCTTATGAGAGATGATATCGAAGAATTCATTAATTATGTCAGTAATAAAGGAATGTTTATGGAGATAACCACAAATGGTTTTTTCGTAAAGAAGAGGATAAAAGCATTAAAGAAAGTAGATCATCTTTGTATAAGTTTGGATGGAAATAAAGAGTCTAATGATAAAAGTCGCGGTAAAGGATCTTTTGAGAAAATCGTTGAAGGGATTGAATACGCTGTAACAAACGGTCTAAGCGTAAGAGTACATGCGACACTATGCAAAAGGACAATGCAGGGTAAATCATTGGAGTTTTTGTCAGATTTTTGCAACAGACTGAAAATAAAACTGAACTATTCAGAGAACGGTCTGCCAGGAATAGAGAAGATGGATCCTGATTTTCTTCTTTCCAGAGAGGAAACCATGAATTTCTACAGAAGTTATAAAAGTTTAAGGAATAAAGGATTTCCTATAATTAGTTCAGACGTGGCGGTAGAATATGCATCAAAATGGCCTCTTCAAGGACAGACAATCATTTATAAGAAAGACCTTCACAAAATTCCAAAAGGCAGTTTTTATCCCTGTGAGCTTGGGAGAAGCCAATGTTTTATTACCAGTGACGGTTATGTATACCCTTGTTCAAAAAAATGGGGTTATGGGAAAAATCTATATGAGGTAGGATTTAAAGAAGCTTGGAATTATTTGGAAAATCTAGACTGCGTAGCTTGTAAAGAGCTTGGGACTATAGAGCAAAGTCTTATTACAGGTCTTAATCCCAGCGCTTTGTTCAACGCCATAACAAATTTTGCGCTATAAATTTAAAGGAATTAAAGTCATGAACTGTAAATATTGTATAGATGATATAAAGTACACAGTGGAAGTTGTTGATATAGAGACAAAGTGCAAATATCATAAGAAAATAGGAGAGGTATATTCGTCATCAGCGGTTGCTCCTGCTGGTTTATGCCGCGAACTTTTTTACACAGCTTATCCAAGATGCCTGGCTGTGCTTTACAGCGGAAAGCCTACGCGCGGATGGTTAAGGGGAAAAGGAGTGCGGAGTATGACTGTTCGGTGTCCTGCAGCAAACGGCATAAAAGTATTGATTAGAGTAGAAGATATTTTTATCCCGCCGATACGCATGGTTAAGGAGCTTGTTGAAGAATTATGTAAAGTTATATATAGGCCATTGGATGGTCCTTTTAGAAAAGTTGCTATTGAGATTATTGAAACAGGTTCCGATTGTCCAAAAGGATATCACATGGGAGATACCTTTTACTTTAATGTAGATAAGCAAGATGAATTGTGTCCTGCTGGGTTTGCAACTATATATCCATATTTAAGGCGTATGAGAAATACCAAGAAAAATAATGGTTTGCTACACTCAATTAAAGTGCACTGTCCTGATTGTGTCGGCGTAACATATAATGTAACTATTAAAGAAGATAAATGATGTTGTTGTAATCGGAGGTTTTATGCAAGATTTTAAAAATATTTGTAAATTCTGTAATGAGATAAAGTTGAATTTGGTTTGCGGTGGTAAAGAATTCGTATTGGGCGATATATTACCCGATAATATTTGTCCTCTTGCTTTTCATAGTATCTATCCTTATATAATTACCCTTTCGAAAGGCGGCTGGCTTAATTGGGTGGGGCATGATGAACATGTTATTGTAAATTGTCCATTTGGGCGTGGTGTCGCTATGTACGTTAAGGCTCCTTCTTTAAAATCACAACAGTATCTAGAAGTTGAGGTGATGAAAATCAGAGAGAATAACGAATGTTATAAAGGATATGTGTTAAAAAAAGTTTTTCAATTTAATATAAGCGATGAGAATATGTTTAAGTTGGGGTTATTATATAGATCTATTCCTTTTATTCTAAGCAGAGATGATGATAACAATAGTGATCCGATGGAAATTTGTTACAATTTTGAAGGGGAAAAAGTTCAATGTCAGGTGGAGTTTTGATAGATAAACTACGAAATAAGACTGTGCTGATTACTGGCGCATCGAAGGGAATTGGTAGGGCTATAGCCCTACTATTCAGCGGTTACAATATGAAAATTGGTTTGATAGCTCGTTCTGAAGATAAACTTAAAGAGGTATCCAATTGTGTGAATTCAGCTGGTGGCGAAGCTTTGATATTAAATACAGATTTGAGGGATCGAAAAGCCATAGAAGATGCAGTGCTTGAATTTAAAAATAAATTTGGTGAACCTGATTTTTTAATTAATAATGCAGGAATAGCTGCTCGTGGTTTTTGGCAGGATATTTCGCTTGATTCAGAGCTTGATGTAATGAACGTTAATTACACAGCAGCTGTTATTCTTATGCGCCTTCTGTTGCCTGGTATGATGCAAGCCGACAGTGGGCATATAATAAATATTAGTGCGATTGCAGGAATATATACTGCTCCATATCAGGGAGCATATTGTGCAAGCAAGGCAGCTCTCCTGGCTTATTCAGTAAGTCTTGGTTATGAGTTAGAGAAGACAAATGTAAAGATTTCCTCAATATTATTTCCAGGTCCAGTCGATACTGATTTTTTGAAAAGCCCAAATTTTGAAAGTTTTAGAAAATTTAAAGATATAATATCTCCAGACCTTATAGCTCAGAGCGTTCTGTCAGTAATTGAGAATCCAAAAGAAATGGTTTTCGTAGGGCCACTATGGAAATTAATTGCAGCAAAGATTGCAAGTTTAAAGCCCGAATTCTTCAGGAAAATAATTGAAAAAAAGAATACGCCTCCAGAATCTCTTGATGTTTTTAAGTAAATATTATGTTTGAAATTATTCTAGGATATATAGATTTTTTGTCTCTAAGAAAACTTGGAGTGCTACCCAGAGCTGTGCGGGGCGTGTTCGATAGAGCTGTTCTTAAAAAGCCCCATTTAAGAGTAGCAGAGATTGCTACAACATTCATGTGTAATTCCAATTGTATAATGTGCTCTTGCGCAAAATTCTACAATTGCGAAAAAGAGAAAAACCGAATGAGTGTTTCTGAATATAAATCTCTTGGCAGGGAGCTTGACAAACTCGGATGTATTTCTGTAAATGTCACTGGAGGAGAACCGCTCATTCGTAAAGATATTGACGATGTAATTATCGCATTAAAGCCAAAAAATAAAATTGTTAATTTAATAACCAATGGAATTAATTTAACTCGTGAGAAAATAAAATATTATTCATCCATTGGTATTGACAGTATTGTTGTTAGTCTGGAAAGCATTTCTGCAGAGGAGAATGATAAAATTCGTGGGCATGAGGGTCATTTTCAGGTAGTTATGAATGCAATTCAGTGGGCTAAGGAAGAAAAAGTCAAGTTTGGTATTAGTCTTACACTTGGAGATTTTAATTTTAAAAAAGTCTATGAACTGATTCAGTTTGCGCAAAGCAAATCGATTTTTCTTTGTATTGCCCATTGCGGTAGTATCGGAAAATGGGCAGGCAATGATTCAATGTTTCTATCTGGAAAAAACGCAATAAAAGTAATCAGCTTAATCAAAAAACATGGTAAGATTAAAATAGACTTCAGCGCAAATCTCAGCTTAAAGCCGGGCTGTCCGGCTTTTATTGAGAAGATATATATTACGCCGTATGGTGATGTACTGCCATGTACCTTTAATCCTATCTCGTTTGGTAATCTTCGCGAAGAATCTCTATCAATCATCTGGAACCGCATGTTAAAATTTTATAACGAAAATGTGCATAGTAAAACATTATGCTTGCGAAGTTATGATAAGGAATTTATTGGGAAATTCCTTAATCCTATAAAAAACATGAAACAGCCTGTACGGATAGATGAACATCCATATTTCAAAACACATGGAAGTTTAAAATAGGATGAGTATGACGAAAACCCTGAATTTTCTTAGAGATAGAATAAAGACTGTGCCGGAAATCCTTATAATATTGGGATCCGGTTTTGCGAAAGTAGCAGATAAGATGAAAATAAGAGTCGAAATACCTTATCAGGATATACCTCATTTCAAGAAGACAAGTGCACCTACTCATAGCGGTAATCTTATAGCCGGGAAAATAAACGGCAGGGATGTATTAGTGATGCAGGGCAGGTATCATGTTTACGAAGGTTATGAAATTAGTTTTACTACTTATCCCGTGCGCGTGGCAGCCGAATTAGGAGTAAAAAAATTAATAACCACTAACTTATCCGGCGGTATTAACGAGAATTTTAACATAGGTGATTTTATGCTTGTCAAAGATCACCTAAATGTATCCGGTGTCAACCCTTTGATTTGGGATTCAGGGAGAACATCCGGTCAATTTACAGATATGTATGAAGCATATTCTTCGCATTTAATCAGGCTGTTAGAAAGGTCCGCTTCTGAATTGGGTATTACCTTGCATAAGGGAGTATTGGCCTATCTAACTGGTCCTAATTTTGAAACCCGATCTGAATTAAAAATGTTAAAACTTCTGGGTGCAGATGCTGTTGGTTGGTCTCTGGTGCCGGAAGTTCTGGAAGCTCGCAGATATGGCATGGACGTTTTAGGTATCGTTTGCATCAGTGACCTTTCCAATCCGGATAGCTTCAACCCTGTTAATTTAGAAGAGATATATCAAATCGGAAAAGAAAAAGCTGACACACTATTTCTCTTACTGGCGAGTTTTATGTCTAAATTGCAGAATGGAGCTTAATTGGCTGGATGAAAAAACTAATTAAAATAAGACGATATAAAAATGAAAAGCATTACGAAGTAAATATAGATGGATTAAAGCGATTATGTCCATTATATAAAGTTGCTCCTGAGACCTGGATTGTTGGAAATGAGCATATCTCTTTCGGCACAGATATAGAGTTTACTCAAAAAATTGGGAGAAAGCTGGCAGAAAAAATATCTAAGTTTAAAGCAGATTGTATTTTAACAGCAGAAGCTAAATCTCTGGGCGCAGCTTATGAAGTTGCTAGAAATTTGGGTCACAAAAATTTTGCCATCGCCAGGAAAAGCATCAAGCCGTATGACAAGAATTACATTTCCACGGAAATAAAATCAATAACATCCGCAAAAAAAGAGCTTCTGTACTTAGATGATTTCAACATTGCCCGCATTAGAGGTAAAAAGATAGTGCTATTTGATGACGTTATCTCCACATGCAGTACCATGCTCGGACTTATAGAACTGGCAAAAAAGGCAGGGGCAGAAGTTTGCGCTATGGCAGCAATCTGGCTGGAAGGCTCTTTGGTCTTTGAACAGTTCATAGAGGAATTTAAAGCGGGGCGGTTAATACATATAGATATTCTTCCTATTTTTACCATTGGTAAAACCTATGACAAATTACGCAATAAAAATATTTCTATTGAAAGGCTTTTAGAGCGTCGGAGATAACAATGAAAGGAAAATACCCTGGAGCTTATAATTTTCTGAAAACTATTGGAGTAAGAAAAGAAGAAAGCGTTCTTATACTGACGGACGAGCTTGCGGAGAGTGATGCAATCCAGGTAATAAGAAGGGTATTTTATGATAAATGTTCAAAAGTCAATGTAGAAACTCTACCCCTGGAACTTCAACATGATTTTCCCGAGAACGTTTGTCAGCTAATCGAAGATTTTGATGTAATAATTCTGGCAGCCAGCCAGTCCTGGTACCAGGTTCCAGCGAGAAGAAAGGCCAAGTACCGGAGCAAAAAACGGGTAGTGGAATGTTATAATTTGACATTGGAAATGATGAAGGAAGGTGCGTTATGTGCTAATTATGAAGACATCAGGCTTTTTACAGCGGATTATAAGAAAAGCTTTAAGCTCGGAGCTTCTTTGACCATAAAAACAGACCAAGGTACGAATCTTTCAGCAGTAATTAGAGATGTATTTGATGAGACTGGGTGTTATGATAAGCCCGGGTCTGGCGGGAATTTACCGGCAGGCGAAATTTCTTTAGGAGTAACAGAAGGCGAGACCTATGGAGAAATAGTTTTCGATATTAGCTTTGATGTACTTGGCAGATTAGAGAAAAAACCGCTAAAAGTTTTCGTAGATAAAGGCCGGGTAGTGAAAGTTGAGGGCAAGTCTAGAGAAAATTTCGAGAAATTATTTGAAAATGATGAGTACTTGCGTAATGTTGCAGAAGTAGGAATTGGTACTAATAGTTATGCTATTATAGGGCGGTCAGTGCTGGAAGATGAGAAAAAAACAGGGACAGCTCATATCGGTTTTGGAAATGACACATATTTTGGCGGTAATGTAGAAGGCTGTCATTTAGATGGAGTTTTCTTATCGCCAAAAATTACTGTAGATGGCAAAGATGTAATCGGAGATTTAGTGAGCAATAAAAGATGATAGGGAAAATACGCAGGTTTTTATCTCCTGCTGCAAAAGAGAAGATTTTAAATTCTCTGCCATATAAATTTTTAACTCGTATTCGATTGCATAGGCACGAGATACGATTTAGCTGCGAGTTGACAACCAGATGTAATGCTAAGTGTGATATCTGTACTCGGGACTCTCTTATTAAAAAGGGGCAGCTATATGTTGGCGATATGGGAAAAGATCTTATCAAACGTGTTATGGAGGAGATTAAGAAATTTCATAATGATGGAAGACGTATTTATTTTGTGCCTATGGGTTTAGGTGAACCGCTTTTATATAAGGGCTTATTTGACTTGTTTCAGGACATTAAATATATTTCAAAAAAAATTGGCATCGTACTTGTGACTAATGGACTTTCACTTGATGACCGTTGTTGTAAAGAACTTATTTCCTTGGGAATTGATGAAGTTACTGTCAGTTTAAATGCTATCAACGCTTCAAGTTATCAACAACATATGGGTGTGGATGGGTATGATAAAGTTTGTCATAATATTGAAAATTTAATAAATTTGCGTAACAAAAGTGGCAAAAAACTGCCGAATGTCTTCGTTCAATATATTGACTATGACAATAATCAAAAATTATTTCAAAAAGCTGTCAAGAGATGGTCGAACATAATGCGATACAACGACAAGTGTTATGTTCACCCTATTATGAATCAGGCTAATTTCTTTTTAGGCGAATGTACGTCCAAATATTCAGATGTGAGATATCCCTGCACTCAACCTCTATGGAGAATCGCAATAAAAGTTAATGGAGATATTTATCCATGTGATCCTAGTTTTTATTCCGGGAACCAAAAAATAACTTTTCTTTATCTGGGCAATATCATAAATAAAAGCCCCTTTGATATATTGATGAACAAAAAGAGCAAGCCATTTAAGATATTGGAAAGTATGCGAAAAGATGATTACTCACAAATTCCCGAATGTGCGAAGTGCAACACTTATAAATTAGAATGCAATTCTTATTTTGAACTTCCCAGGCCATTGAGGACTAAGGAATGTAAATGGCTATGAATAAAAAAACTGTTTTTGTTACTGGTGGAACAGGAAAGATCGGGCACTCTTTAGTTGCTCGCTTAGCATCACTTGGTTTTTGTGTAAAAGTATTATCAAGAAGGCAAGATTATCCTTGGGATGGGATTGATAACATCCAAATTATTAAGGGAGATATTCTTGATGAAGAGACTGTTCGAAAAGGGCTTGAAGGATGTGATTATTTGTTCCATCTGGCTGTTTACCAGAATATTAACGATAAAAGAAAAGACATGTTTCGACGAATTAATGTTGAAGGAACAAAAACAATTTTAAATTCTTCAATAAATTCAGGTATTGAGAGGGTTGTATATGTTTCCACGGCGATGGCCTTTCAGGCAACAGGAAAGCTTGAAAGAGATGAGAAATGGATTCAAAAAATCTCCTGTACATGTGACAATTATCTTCAGACAAAGATAGAAGCATTAGCGCTCGTCCGTCAGATGAAGAAAGTTTTACCCGTTGTTATTGTTTATCCAACGGCAGTTATAGATTTAAAGGATTTTTCTTCCTCAGCGCCGGTTCAATCTACAGGATGGCAAAATTTTTTGTGGAGAAGGGTAGGCGGAGGAATTCCAGGAGGTTTGATTAGTCTCATTGGTTCTAAAGACAGAATTTTTAATTATGTCGTTGTTGATGATTTGGTTGAGGGCATAATTCAGGCGGCGATAGTTGGTCAAGCCGGGGAAGAATATATTTTAGGAGGAGAGAATATCACGGCAGAGAATTATTTGCGCGCTGCTTCTCAACGAGTGAGTAAAAAAGTGTTTGCTTTTCGAATTCCGATTTATCCTTTTAAAGTCATTTCTCGATTTCGGCGATTCGTATCAGTAACGCCGATTATTAACTTAATATCGCAGAATTCCCAAGGCGATATGTGCTTTTCTTCTGAGAAAGCCATGAAAATTTTGGGATATAATCCAAAGCTAAAACTTTAAAACAATGGCGGAAGTATTACTTTTTAATCAGTATTTTACTTCAGATGCAAAATCTCCAGATAGGATATTGGCGACGCTGCCAATAAATCTATTATGTCTTGGCTCATATTTAAAAGACAAAGACATAAGTTGTAAAATATACGAATTAGGAATCTTTGATTTCGATAAAATTATTGTAAAAAATGACAGGATAAGATGCGGAATTAGCGATGAAGAAATAATATCTATAATAAAAAATGAGGCTCCAAAGATAATAGGTCTGGGATGTGTGTATTCAAGGCATTATATTGATATCATATCAATAACCAGATTAATAAAAAAAATAGATCCTTTTATAAAAGTTGTACTGGGCGGTAATCATGCTACTGCTTTTTACGATATGGTGTTAAAAGAACCAACCGTTGATTTTGTAGTAAGGGGCGAGGGAGAAATAACATTCCATGAATTATGCGATGAAATTCTTTCCAATAACAATGGGTTTAAAAATATAAGCGGACTTGCCTATAATTCCGATGGAAGTATTCTAAAGACCAAAGATAGAGAATTAATTAAAGATCTGGATGAGCTGCCTAATGATTATTCGCTTTTAGATGTCGAACAATACGCTAATGTTGCTTATACAACGCCATTTTTGATGAGATATCCTGCTATTGGAATCATCTCCAGCCGTGGATGTCCTGGCAATTGTATATATTGTACAGTTAAAGCAGTTTGGGGGAGAACATGGAGAGCTAAAAGCGCAAAAAAGACAGTTGATGAGATGGAATTACTTTATAAGAATTACGGGGTCAAGGAAATTTTATTTTTAGACGATAGCGCCTCTATTGATAAAAAAAGATGGAGCAGTATATGTGACGAAATTATAAATAGAAAATTGAATATAAGATGGACAACGCCTAACGGGATTGCGCATTGGACACTAGACAAACCAATTTTAAAAAAAATGTATAAATCAGGTTGTTATCGAATTACCTTTGGTATTGAATCAGGTAATCCTGAAACAAGGAAATTTTTAGGTAAATCCTTTCCGCTTTCTCAAGCAAAGGAGATAATTGAGTACGCAAATAAAATAGGTATGTGGACGATCTGTACAAACATATTGGGGTTTCCATATGAAACGGGGAAAGCAATGGAGGATACTATAAAATTTGCGCAAAAGTCAGGAACAGATTTTGCAACATTTTATCTACTTGCTCCTTTAGTTACTTCTGATGTTTACAACTGTTTCAAAAAAGAAGGCTTACTTAATTTCGATCATATCTTTAAGGATAACGTCTTTGATGAAAAAAAATACGAGGAAATGAACAAGATAGTCAACGACGGAGGTACGCCTACGAAGAATTTCAGCCCCGAAGAACTAAAACGGATCCAAGAAAAAGCTTATAGAAGATTTCTTATTTATCGCTTAATAACCTATATCGTTAAACCAGCGCATTTATTGAGAAAAATACGGTCTGTAGAAAGTCTGATGTATACGATAAGACTTATATCATCGGGGTTAAAAATTTTCATAAAGACTTTTTATAAAAAAACAACCAAGGCGTTGTTATATGAATAAGAATGTTAGCTTATAAGAAAGGGCTGAGATGAATACAGGAGAAAGACCTATTTCAGATTCATTTGAATCATTACCCTCGCTTATGAAAGAAACGTATAAACTTTGTATAGAATATGTCAAAAATAAAGACGTATTAGATATTGGCTGCGGTGAAGGTTATGTAGATCTGTATCTCAGTGATGTGGCTAAACATGTGGCTGGCATAGATGTTGATCAAGGAGTTGTAGACAAAGCAAATAAACTATTTTCCGAAAAAAATATGACTTTTTATAGAATGTCAGGTGATGATTTAAAATTCCAATCTAATTCATTTGATGTTATTATATCGTCGCAGTCTATTGAGCATATGAAAAATGATGAAAAATTCTTAAGCGAGGTACATAGGCTATTGAAAAACAATGGGATTTTTATTTGTACAACACCTAATAAACTTGCAATGGTTCCTCCGGGTGAAAAGATATATAATGATCCGTTTTATCCATTTCACGTTAGAGAATACATGCCCCATCAATTCTATGGTTTATTGAGCAAGTATTTCAGAGAAGTCAAAAAGGTCTGTTTTTATAATCCTGATCGAAGCCTAAAATTGATTAAAAATCCAAGAGCAAAATTTATTTATCGAATAAGCCGTTTTAGAATCGTTAGGTGGCTTGGCAGAAATTCACCGTTAAGCCTAAAAGAATTTATTTTGTTTTTTAGGCAGAAGGAGTTAAAACCAAAAGATATGGGAACAGCTGTTTGTGATTATAACGATAAGTTAGACCTAGTTCCAGAAGTTTTATGCGGTATATGTATAAAAATAGCCGAGAGGAATAAAAAGGGGAAAGATTCTGAATGAATATAAAACCTAATCAATATATTTTCTTTTTAATATTATACATAGTTTTACTAGCACTCGCGTTAGCCCCTTATTATATAAACAATACAATTATATTAGGTATGGAAGGCGACTATGTTTTGGATTTTTCCGCTCATTTAAGCAAATTTACTTTTATGTGGTTTCCCGTCTATGGCGTTGGTTTACAAAATATGTCTCCGAGCGGGACAGGTCTTAATATTCTTTTGCTTTGCTTAATTGAAAAGTTGACAGGAAGTATACCTATCACGAATTTTGTTTTAATATTTTCAATTTATTTCTTTCCCTTTTTAGCCATGTATTTAGTATGTAAGGCAATAAAAGCAACTCCTTTTACCTCGTTTGCTATAGCGCTCTTTTATGTTTTTAATCCTTTTGTACTTTATTATCTGACTTGCATAAATCAATGGAATGTTTTTGGTGTGACTGTAATGCCCATGTTTTTATGGGTTATCTTGAAGTACTATCATAGCAATTTTAAATTATTCTTTTTCTTTGGACTTATATCAGCGTGTTTTTCCTTTACTTATAGCAATCCCCCAATACTGGTAATAATACACATTTCAGTTGTGTTTTCCATGGTTATGGTGTCTTATTATCGTAATAAAAAATTTATCCTTTTAGAAATACTCAAAAAATATAGCATTGTAATTGTATCATTTATTGCATTCAATCTTTGGTGGATTTTGAACCTTTTTGTTGGGGCAGTAGCAACCGCGAAAGAAATATATTCAGCCTCGTGGGCGCACTCTTGGTTAAACACAACAGTAAGCGGGCATAGGCCTATCCTTGCCAGGATGTTTTCTATTACAACAATGATTGGAATTAACCCTTCATGGGACTTCTTTACGTGGTGGTATAGTACCATGCTTGCGAGATTAATTACTCTTGTCCCTATTTTTATGATAATTTATTTCGTGCTGATGGTTAAAAGTAAAAAAACGAGAAATTCATTAAATCTAGCAATTTTTAGCACATTATTACTTGTATTATTTTTTGTAAAAGGGAATGCAAGTCCGTTTGGTTTTATTTACGATTTAATGTTCAAACATCTCCCATTTTTTTATATCTTTAAATCTCCTGTGGAAAAATTTGGACTCCTCTATATATTTATTTTATCTGTGTTGCTGTTATTGATTATGAACGGTATTAAGGCTCATAAGTACTATAAACCAATCCTGTGTATATTTACAGTTTACTTAATCGTTTGCAGTGTACCTGTTCTTACAGGGAATATTATCCCCGATTATAATCTTGGCTCTTTGGGATATGGTTCGAGAAAGTATAAAGATAAAAATGGATACAGGCAGTTTAGAGAATCAGTTAATAAGGATAATTTCCAGTATAGAATTTTTAGTTTACCTGGTGTTGGAAACTATCAGGTATGTCTGCCTAACTATAACGGCAAGAAATACACCGGATTAGATCCTGTTCTCATGAATACTAATAAGCCTTTTATTGCGCCTTATAACGGAATAGGTGTACTATACAATAATATCTCTTCAGCTAAGTATGCAAAACTTTTGGGAATATATAATATCGGGAAAATAATGATTAATGAAGATCTTATACCATGGTTTGGAATCATGGAAAAGGAAAGCATTCCGGAATTAAAAACAATATTTGATAAATCCATGGCATCAAAAAAATGGGAAAACATAACTCTTTACAATAATGAAGATTATTTTTTGCCGCGTATTTACACTTCAGGTAATTCTAATTGAATTATAAAAGATTTTACATATGAGCAGGATAGACATTTTAGCATATAAAACGCAATCCTATGATACCGATTCCTTTATTGAAGATATTCTTCGTTATAGTAAAAACTCTGTTTTGTTAATATTCGACTTTGATGAAATAACGGTTCATCACAAACCTTCAAACATTAGTCTTAAAAATAAAACCATAAGATTTTTTAAAACTAAGAACCATAAGTTAAACTATTACCTTTCGCCATTATTGTTAGTAGTGCACATATTCATAATCTTCAAACTTTTTTTTGTGTTGTGCTATAAATATAGACCAAAAGTATGCTGGATAGAGAATTCTTATGTTGCATTAATCGTAGGATTTCTGCGTAGATTAGGTTTATGCAGCAAATCTATATATGGTGCAGGAGATTGGGTTGCGGTTGGAAGTAACAGGCAAAAAGTTTTGAGTTATGTGGGCAATAATTTTATTTTCCCGATTGTTGATTATTTAGCATGTAAATTCAATGATGTAGTTTTAAATCATACAGAAGAAATAGCCAAAGCGAGACATGAATTTTGGGGTAGGGAAATAGCAAAAAAAGAAAAATTATATGTCTATAAAATGCAGATTAAAACAAGAGATTCTTATAATAATAAACAGAGAAAAACCTTTTGTTTTATTGGAGACGTGAGAGAAGATTCTGGTCTGGATATAGCGATTAAATCTTTGGCTGATATAAGAAGGAAACAGAAATTTATTTTAAAAATTATTGGACCTCAACGGCAGTATTATAATTATATCAAAAAAACATCCATTAAGTATAATGTTAATAAATATCTCCAATTTCTCGGTTTTGTTGATACGGATAAATTAGTAGAAACATTATCTGATTGCTTTTGTGGGATCAGTTTGATAACGAGCAATAATAGTTATTCTGCTTATACCATTTCCGGGAAATTGATTCACTATCTTCAGTATTTATTACCCGTGATAGTTACAGAAGGGGCAGGAGCTTTTGTCCCAGTTATTAGGAATAACGAATTAGGGATTGTTATAGAACCAACAAAAGAGGCATTTATTAATGCGGTATTCACAATTTATGATGAGCAAGAGCAGTACAGACGGAATATTGTTAAGTATATTAATTCTTTGCCTGAAATTGATATTAAAGGATTGATTGAGAATTGAAAGTTTAAAGCTGTATGGATAAAGATACAAAAATTTATATTGCAGGTCATACCGGCTTGGTAGGATCAGCAGTTGTAACGGCATTTAAGAAAGAAAGATATAGAAATATAGTAACAAAGACTCATCAAGAACTTGATTTGTTACAGCAATCAGATGTTGAGAATTTTTTCAAAGCAGAAAGACCAGAATGCGTTATTTTAGCTGCAGCGAAGGTTGGGGGGATTAAGGCTAACATAGACTATCCAGCTCAATTCATCTATGACAATCTTACAATTCAGACCAATGTAATTCATTTATCATATAAGTATGGAGTTAAAAAACTTTTGTTTTTTGGAAGTGCGTGTGCCTATCCACGTGAGTGTTCCCAACCGATGAAGGAGGAATACTTGCTTTCAGGATATTTAGAGCCAACGAATGAGCCATATGCTGTTGCAAAAATTGCAGGAATAAAGCTATGCGAGGCTTATAATAAACAGTATAGCACAAATTTTATATGTGGAATTCCTGCCACTATTTACGGTCCCAATGATAATTTTGACCCTGATAATTCTCATGTAATTCCTGCTTTAATAGCTAAGTTTCATGAAGCCAAAGTAAAAAATTTACCTTCAGTTACAATCTGGGGCTCGGGAAAACCGCGTAGAGAATTCGTATACGTGGAAGAGGTTGCTGAGGCTTGTCTTTTTTTGATGCATAACTGCGATGAAGATGTTATCAATGTTGGATGTGGAGAGGATATATCTGTTAAAGATTTAACTCTGCTTATAAAAGATATTGTCAGATTTGAAGGAGAGATAACTTTTGACAGATCAAAACCTGATGGTATGTTGAAAAAACTTTTAGATAATAGTAAAATCAAAAGCTTAGGTTGGAAGGCGAATGTTAACCTTGAGGAAGGACTCAAGAGAACCTATGAGTGGTATAAAAAGGGCATAAAATGAAAATATTAGTTACTGGAGCTGCAGGATATATAGGCTCTGTATTAGTTCCTGAGTTGTTAAAGAACGAGCACAGCGTAATTGCCGTAGATAACTTTATGTACAATCAAGCATCTTTACTGAATTGTTGTTGTGATGAAAAGTTTACTTTGATTCGTGGAGATGCACGTGACAAAAGTTTAATTGCTAAATGTTTGAAAAAAGCGGATGTAATTATTCCATTAGCCTGTTTTACAGGGGCGCCTCTTTGTAAAAAGTATCCGTCTGAGGCTAGACTGGTAATTGTAGATGCTGTAAAGATGATATTGAAATTGCGCAGTAAAGAGCAAATAATTGTTTATCCTACTACTAACAGTGGTTATGGAATAGGACAAAAAGATGTTTATTGTACTGAAAAAACTCCTTTAAGCCCTGTCTCTTTATATGGAAAACTAAAAGTGGAAACAGAGAAAAACTTATTAGACTCAGGCAATACTATTACCTTAAGACTTGCAACAGCTTTCGGAATTAGCCCTCGTATGCGACTTGACCTTTTAGTTAATGATTTTACTTACCGTGCAGTAACAGATCATTTTATTGTTCTTTTTGAGGCGCATTTTAAGCGAAACTATATTCATGTTCGCGACGTGTCCAAGGCGTTTATTTACTCTTTGAGTAATTTTGAGCGAATGAAAAATGAACCCTATAATGTTGGCTTAAGTAATGCTAACTTAGATAAGTGGGAGTTATGTGAAGAGATTAAAAAACAAATTCCGGAATTTGTTTTTATTGAAGCAGAAATTGGAGAGGATCCGGATAAGAGGGATTATATCGTAAGCAATGAAAAAATTGAGAAGACAGGATTCAGGCCTGATGTATCTCTGCAAGATGGGATAACAGAATTAATAAAAGGATACCAGATTATCCAAAAAAATCAGTTTTCCAATATTTAGGTAGATTTACTGGCACTTATGTTCAGTAGAATTAAAGATGTGAGAGTGATATGAAAAGTTCAACAGATGTTTTATTTATAAATCCCGGTAATCATAAAAAAACATATCAAGGTTTATCAAAAGAATTCACAGCAATTGCTCCACCTGTCTGGACATCTTTATTAGCTAATTATATCCGCAAGGAGGGGTACAGCGCTGCAATTTATGATGTAAATGTTGAAGGCTGGGATAATGGCAAAGTGAAAGAGATAATAGCCGGATATAATCCTAATTTAGTTGTTATGATGGTTTATGGTCATCATCCGTCTGCTTCTACGCAAACAATACCGTCTGCAGGCCAAATAGCAAGAGACATAAAAATATATAACAGGGATATTCCGGTTGCAATGGGAGGAACGCACCCTTCTGCTTTACCTGAAAGGACGCTTGGAGAAGAAGATATTGATTTTGTGATACAGGGAGAAGGAGTATATACAATAAAAGGATTAGCAGACTGGACAAAAGGGAAGAGAGATATTAAGAAGATAAAGGGATTATGGTGCAAAAATGGGAACCTAACATCTTTCACAACACCGCCACCTGTTGTTGAAAACTTGGATGATGAGCTGGATAATTATGCATGGGATTTGTTACCTGAAATAAATAATTACAGAGCCCATAATTGGCACTGTTTTCAAGAATTTGAAAAAAGCAGGCAGGATGATTTTTTAGATGTCAGAACGCCTTATATCGCAATGAACACATCTTTGGGATGTCCCTACTCATGTAACTATTGCTGCATAAATGCGATATTTGGGAAACCTCGCATAAGATACTGGTCGTTAGATAGGGTTTTTTTATGGATTGATACACTTGTCAACAGATATAAAGTAAAGAGCATAAGATTTGATGATGAACTTCTTATATTATCTTCTAAAAGAATGGAGAGATTTTGTGATATGCTCATTGAAAGAAGTTACGACTTGAATCTTTTTGCGTATGGGAGAGTTGATACTATTCAGGAGAAACTTCTCGGGAAATTGAAAAAGGCAGGAGTGAATTGGATATGCCTTGGAATAGAATCTGCAAATGAAAAGGTGAGAGCAGGGGTAAACAAAAAGATAAAAAAAGATATAAAAGAAGTGGTTAGAATGATACAGAGTAATAATATAAATGTTCTCGGCAATTATATGTTTGGTTTGCCTGATGACAATCTGGAAACAATGGAAGAAACACTTCAACTGGCGATGGAATTAAATTGCGAATTTGCCAATTTCTATAGCGTAATGGCTTATCCAGGTTCAGCATTGTATGAATGGGCATCTAATAAGAACGGTTATTTACCAAAATCATGGGGAGCATTTTCTCAGCACAGTTATGAAACTCAACCTTTGCCTACCAAATATCTCCCAGCGAAAGACGTATTAAAGTTCAGAGATGAAGCATATTTAAGATACTTTGAAAATCCAAGGTATTTGAAACATGCAAAAGATAAGTTTGGACAAAAAGTAGAATCTCATATACAAAAGATGACGCAAATAAAATTAAAAAGAAAATTATTGGAGGAGAATTTATGTTAAAAGATTTTAGAAAATTGGAAGATAAAGCCCATTACATCTGCAATCAAGTTTTGGATATGTGTATTAAGGCGGGTACTGGACATGTTACATCTTCACTTTCGTGCGCAGAAATTCTTGTAGCGCTTTATTATGGAGGAATACTTAATTATGATGCTTCTAATCCTGAGTGGTGTGATCGGGATAGATTTGTCCTGAGCAAGGGACAAGCAAGTCCTATTTTGTATACAATATTGGCTGATGTCGGGTTTTTCCCAAAAACTAAACTGGCTAAGTTTGGCCAGGCAAATGGTGCTGTTGGAGTTCATATGCAGTGCGATGTTGCCGGAGTAGAAATTACTGCTGGTTCCCTGGGTCATGGTTTAGGGATTGGGGCAGGTATGGCACTTGCGGCAAGAATGGATAGAAAGCATTATCTGACTTTTGTTCTTTTGGGAGATGGAGAATGCCATGAAGGCTCAATATGGGAGTCTGCCATGTTTGCAGGTCATCACCAACTAAATAATTTAATTACCATAGTTGACAGAAATTGGCTTTGCGCTACGGACTTTACAGAAAATTGCGTTCGTCTCGATCCTATGGATGAAAAATGGAAAGCATTTGGTTTTGAGGTAGTTAGTATTAATGGGCATAGTTTTCAGGAAATCTTTAGTGCTCTTGATGGATTTCGTTCAAGGAGACTCCATAAGCCATTAATGATTATTGCAAACACGGTGAAAGGTAAGGGAATAAGTTTTATGGAAGATCAACCGTTATGGCATTCTGTAGCTCCCAAAGGCAAAGACGCTAAAAGAGCAAAAATTGAGTTAAGTAAAAGAGGAGAGTAAAAAAATGGCAAGTATTACGATGAGGGATGCATTTTTTAATAAATTATATGAAATTGCTAAGAATGATAGAAATGTTATTGTTGTTAGTGCTGATATGGGAGCTCCAAGTCTTGATAAGTTTAGAAGGGACTTACCTTCTCAATTTATCAATGTTGGTATAGCTGAACAAAATATGGTGACTGTTGCGACAGGTTTAGCTCTAACTGGCAAAAATGTTTATACTTACGCCATCATGCCGTTTGCTTCATTGCGATGTTATGAATTTATAAAAGTTGATTTTTCTCTTATGAATATTGGTGTGACCACTATAGGTGTTGGTTCAGGCTTTGGTTATCCTGATTCAGGACCTACCCATCATTCTACAGAGGATATCTCTGCTTTGCGTGCGCTTCCAAATATGACGATACTAAATTCGTCTAGTAACCGGATGGTAGAAAAGTTTACGGAGATATCATATAACATGTCAACTCCATGCTACATCAGGTTAGATAGAGGATTAGTGCCTGAAGTTTATGATAAAAGCGAAAATTTCTCCAATGGATTAGCAATGCTTAAAACAGGCAAAGACCTGTATATAATTGCAACCGGGAATATGGTTGATCAAGCATTTAAAGTTGTTAAAAAGCTATCAGAACATTCTATAGATGCAGGGATTATCGATTTATATAGAATAAAGCCTATTAATACAAAATTACTCATAAAATACATAAAAAACGCGCATCGAATAGTAACATTGGAAGAACATTTTCTTGCTGGGGGAATGGGGTCTGCTGTTGTGGAAAATTTAACTGACAATGGGATAAGTATTCCAATTAAACGTATTGGGGTTCCGGATAAATATTATTATGCTTATGGCAATAGAGATGACATAAATCTTGAGTGTGGATTGGATACAGAGACTGTTGCTAAAATAATTTTAAAATGGGTAAAAAAGATCTAACTAGGTAAACAAACTGACAAAATAATGATTATTAGCAGAACTCCATTTCGAATCTCTTTTTTTGGAGGTGGAACTGATTATCCTGTCTGGTATAGAGAGAATAGCGGAGCAGTTCTTTCAACAACTATAGATAAATATTGTTATATAACTTGTCGGCGACTCCCTCCTTTCTTTGAATACAAGCACAGAATTGTCTATTCAAAGTACGAACATGTTAACGAAATAGATGAAATTGTGCACCCTGCCGTTAGAGAGGCATTTAGATTTATGGATATTAAGGATGGATTAGAGATACATCATGACGGGGACCTCCCCGCGCGATCCGGTCTAGGATCGAGTTCGTCTTTTACTGTAGGGTTATTGCATGCTCTATATGCTTTAAAAGGGGAAATGGTTACAAAAAAACGCTTGTCTCTTGAAGCTATTCATATTGAGCAGGAGATGATAAAAGAAAATGTAGGTTCACAAGACCAGGTGAGTGTAGCGTTTGGAGGCCTAAATAAGATTGAATTTTCCGGTAATCATGATATTGAAGTCAGACCCATAACTATAAGAGAGCCGAGGTTGCAGGAATTGCAGGATTGTTTAATGCTATTTTTTACTGGTTTTACAAGGATAGCTTCAGATGTAGCAGGAGATAAAATATCTCAAATCCCAAATAAAAAGAAGGAACTTAATATATTGCATGATATGGTTAATAACGCTATAGATATCTTAAATGGAAACTATGACCTTGTTGAATTTGGCAAATTGCTTGATGAAAGCTGGAAAATTAAGAAAAGTTTGTCTAGTAAAGTATCAAACAGGAACATAGACAATATTTATGAGAGCGCAATTAAGGCTGGTGCAACTGGTGGGAAGATTTTAGGCGCTGGTAGTGGGGGCTTTATTTTGTTTTTTGTGAGGCCTGAGAAAAGAGATAGAGTAAAGAAAGCATTAAGTCCTTTATTGCACGTGCCTTTTCGTTTTGATAAAACAGGAAGCCAGATTATTTATTATAGTGAAAGCGGAGTGTAATAAGTGAAAATTCCTTTTGGAACAATTTCTATAACGAAAAAATCCAGAGAATTAATAAAAGAAATTCTCAAATCAAATAGATTATCCAGTGGGAAGCACGTAAGAGAATTCGAAAAAAAATTCGCAAAACTTATAGGCACAAAAGAAGCGATTGCGGTTAGCAGTGGAACTGATGCTCTTGTGTTAGCATTGGCAGTGTTATATGAATTTGGCGCAAGACGGGGAGACGAGATCATAGTTCCAGCCCTATCGTTTGTAGCAACAGGCAATGCTGTGTTGCATGCTGGGTTTACTCCTGTTTTTGTGGATATTAATAAAAAAACTTTAAATATTGACTGTTCTAAGATTGAAGGCGTTATTACAAAAAAGACCAAAGCGATTTTGCCTGTTCATTTAATGGGGAAGCCTGCAGATATGGATACCATAAATAGTATTGCAAAAAAACACAATCTCTATGTAATTGAAGATGCAGCAGAGGCGCACGGAGCAGTCTATAAGAACAAAAATATAGGCACTATAGGGGATATGGCTGCATATAGTCTTTATGTTGCGCACATAATCAGTACTGTAGAAGGAGGCATTATTACTACAGATAATCAGAACTTTGCTGAAACAATAAGGTCATTAAGAAGTCATGGGAGAGCATGTAAGTGTGAAAGCTGTGTGCTTAATACTGCATCTGCTTATTGTCCAAAGAGGTTTAAGTATAAAGATAATGCAGATATTAGATTTATATTTGAACGAGTCGGTTTTTCATCTAAGATGAATGAGATGGAGGCAGCAATAGGGATCGGGAACCTGGATATATATAATGATATTCTTAGCAGAAGAAGAGAAAATCTTTATTATCTTATAAAAAAATTCAAAAATTTTGAACCCTATATGGCAACAATAGAAAAGGAATCTTATGAGGAGATAGGGCCACACGCTTTTCCCATGATTATTCAAGAGGGTGTAAAATTTACCCGTAATCAGCTTGTAACTTTTCTAGAAAAAAATGAGATTGATACAAGAAGCTTGTTCTCTTCTATGCCCACGCAATGTCTTGGCTTTAAATTCTTGGGTTATAAAGAAGGAGATTTTCCAAATGCTGAGTACATAGGAGAACATGGGATTCATATAGGAGTCCATCAGGATTTAGATAAAGAGAAATGCGATTACATTATTAATACAATAGGAAAATTTTTATCAAAAAATGGCTAGGACGTCTAAAAAAGTACAACCATGGCAACTATTGTCTACTAAAGAGTTGTTTGCAGTTTCTCCCTGGATTAAAGTTTATGAAGATACGATAAAACTTCCCAGTGGGAGAATCGTTGAGGATTATTATCGGATTGCACTTCCTGAATATGCAATGATTTATGCTCAGAGAAAGGATGGAAAGGTTCTCTTTGAACGACAATATAAACATGGTCTTGGGAAAATAACACTTGTTTTGCCAGCAGGAGCTCTGGAAAAAGGGGAAAGGGCTATTGAAACTGCAAAAAGAGAACTGCTTGAAGAAACAGGTTACCAGGCAGGTAGATGGAAATATGTTGGGTCATTTTTAGTGAATGGAAATAAAGGATGCGGAAGAGCTCACTTTTTTATTGCAAAAGAACTAGAAAAGATTTCTGAGCCGGTAATTGATGATATGGAGGAACCTGAAATTGTGTTTATTTCTGAGCATTCTATCATGAAGGCAATATTTAACGGTGAAATTTCTACTCTTGCTACTGCGTCTTTAGTAGCAATTGCAACAAACCCCGCTATATCCCAAATCTATTAGATAAATAAAGATAGAATAATGAAAGCTATTATTTTGGCAGGCGGATTTGGTTTGCGTTTACGTGGAACCGTTAAGAATTTACCAAAACCAATGGCTCCGATAACCGGAAGACCTTTCCTTGAATACTTAGTATTACAGCTTAAAAAATGGGGAATTAACGAAATAATACTTGGGGTAGGATATCTAAAAGGAAAAATTAAATCTTATTTCGGTAATGGCAAACAGTGGGATGTGCATATTATATATTCTGAGGAAAATAAGCCCTTAGGAACAGGGGGAGCTATCAAGAAGGCGGTTGAATTAATAGATGATGATGAGTTTTTGGTAATGAATGGAGATTCTTTTCTTGATTTGGATTTCAATCGGATTATTAGTTTTCATCGGAAACAAAAAGCAGTAGCTACTATAGGTATAACCTGTGTTGATGATTTAAGCCGTTATGGTAAGGTAGAAATTAATAGTAAAAACGAGGTAATTAAGTTTGTTGAAAAAGATTCTGATGTGGGCAGATTTATTAATGGAGGAGTGTACGTCTTCACTCGTAAGATTATTAATTGCATTCCTATGGGTAAAGTTTCTTTGGAACATGATGTTTTACCTGCCCTTATCAATCAAGGATTATATGGTATGATAACAAAAGGGTTCTTCGTAGATATAGGCGTGCCTCAGGATTTCTTTGACCTATGCAAAAATCCCGAAAAGTTATTGAATGCTGTATGAAAAATTAAGGTAACGTAATTAAAAATGTGCGATTTCTTTATGAGAGATAAACAAGGATTATTGGCTTTAATAATAGGTGTTTGTCTTTTATTTTGCCTTACTACAAGTTCTTTTTCTGAGTCGACATTAGTTGAAGGCAATAGTGACTTGATTGTTTTTACTTATACTAAGTATTTAGATGGTAAGCCAGTTTTAATTTTTAGTGAACAAGTATCAGAAAAGTTATCCAATCTACTCAATAAAGTCGATAATATAGTATTTTGTGATAGTACCCGGCAGGATTTGGCGCTGAAGTTAATTAAGGGAAAGTCAGAGGCAGAAGTTTGGCAGAGAATGAAGAGCTCTGAACCTGAGATAGCGTACATATTTACAAAAGATGGGGAATTCTATGTGCCAGAAACCATTAAAAATTATGAGTTAAAGGTAAAACTAAAGCCAAAGGCAGTAGAATCCCGCGTTTACATAAGACCAAAGATACTATCTGACACTTCCCTTCTTGATTCTGGAGCACAACATATGCCTCACGAAGATTTTCCAGATATTATACTTCAAGGAACTCCCGTATTATTCACCAAAGATATAGAGGCGGATTTAGAAGAATTTCCTGCTTTTAAGCTGGAAGCAGAATTTGAGAACAAGGGATCAAGTAAGTTACTTATATACCTCGGAATTGATTATACAGGAGATAATATTATTGATAGTTGTCTGAAATTCGAAGATGTGAGTGTGTGTGAATATAATATTTTTGAATTGGCAAAAACTAAATGGAAAAAGTTCAATAAATTTGTATTAAAAGAAATCTGCTTTCAGATTTTGCCTGAGGATAAAAAAAAGAATGAGAAAGAAAAAGCAGAAGCAGGGATTTTTAGGATAAAAGATATAAGTTTATTTAACGAGAATTCATTGGCCGTAGTGGAAAAAAAGTATCAGAGAGCTCAATTGAAATTTCAAGAAGTGAATGCTAAATCCAGCATTATAGAAAAGGATGATACAATTAATATCTCTGTTTGCGTTGAGGATGAACCTGTAGAGAAGGATCACAAAAAAAAGAGAACCGGGAAGATAAAGATTCAAGTTCCGCTAGAGATAAGAAATTTCCATTATTTTTCATTTAATTATGAATTAGAGGATCCGGAATTTCAGGATATTAAACTTGCAATTTCAATAAATAAGGAGAATAAAAGAAGGACAATTGGTATTCCTGCAAGCCGGTATACAAAACTTAGAGAAACCCAAAAGATAGAAGTCAATCTTAAAAGGATAATCCCTAAAGGATATGAAGTTGAAGATTTAATTATTATACTTGAGCAGAAAGAACTTGATGAAAATGTTTCTCGAAAAAATAAGTGGCGTCGATTTCAGTTGGCTAATCTCCAGTTATACGAGAAATTTCCTTATTCTTTAAAAACAGAGCAGGGAAAAGAAAATTTTTTATCTTTGTTATCAATAGTAAATCCACCTCTTGTAAAAATAGATAATCAAATTTTCCACTTAAATGATTTTGTAAGTTGGAAAAATTTCAAAGATTTAGAAAACAATATTTTGCTAAAGAAATTCGCATTTTCAGTGGGAGAGCATAAGTATGAAAAATTTGAAAATGAAACTTTAGATGTTGAATGGGTGATAATAGAACCAGAGGGCGGAGGACAGAGGACAGAGGGCAGAAATGGACCAGAGATTACGTTTAAAAAGATAAATCCTGTAAAATATTTGGTAAAGGTTAAAGGAGCAAAATCTGCTTTTTGGATGGTGTTTAGTGAGAGTTTTCATAAGCAGTGGAAACTTTATAAAATCAAAAATCAAAAATCAAAAATCAAAAATTTATTTGATGAAATTGTGGCGGATTATCCGGAATTAGGAGTAAAAGAAGCAAAGAAACTTGTAAAGTTTATTCCTCAGGATATAAACTTTTTATTTGAAAAACCATTAGAAGCGTCACATCAACTGGTTAATACTTATGCCAATGGTTGGTATATAGAGCCAAGAAAACTGGGATTAGGAGAGGATTTTGTTTTGACAATATATTTCTGGCCTCAAAGTTTATTTTATCTTGGACTTGGAATATCTGGGCTAACGTTACTTTGTTGTTTAATTTATTTGACATATAGATGTTTTCCCTTCTCTGTCAAGAGAAGGGGTAGGAGGTGAGTTAAAAACAGTGAAACAAAAAATTAGATATATAATTTTCATTGTTTTATTAGGTTTTGTTATAGGTTTTTTATATAACCACATCGTAATTCAAGACTCTTATAGGAAAGATCTGTTCTGCTATAAGAATAGTATTAAATTACATAATTCAGAATACATTAACCTAACCTACATAATTCGTTATAAAGAAACCCTGCTTCTGAAAATAGTTTCTTCATCTGCAAAAAAAACAATTGTTTTTAATAATAAAGTTTTAACCCCGTATAAAACACAAAAACACTTTAGAAAATTAAATAATCTTTTCGTGAAAGAATATTATACGAAACCTATTGATTATGTTCTTATCCCAGCAGATATAGTAAATGTCGGAAAGAATTTACTCAAAATATCATTCCTGCAAGATGTTCGTGATTGCGTAACAATAAAAATGGGGAATTACCATCGCAATACTAATGATCAGATATTTATCTTATTTAAAGATTCTCATGTTTTGCCCTTAAAGAAAAGCTCTATTACATATCTATATTCAGCCTTGATTGTCTTATCTCTATCTTTGTTATTAGCGTGGATATCGAAAATTTTATTTATTAGAAGACTAGGAACGAAAAAGGATGATATTTATTTAAAGATTCTCATTTTCTTTCTACCTGCGAATATTTTATTTTTTCCAGCATATATAATCCCAAGAATAGTTGAGCTGAGATTATTTACTACAGCAAGGTTTTTTTATATGCTACAAGCAGTTTCGTTAGGTATTATGTATTCTATATTTTTATATAATTGTAATAAGGGAATAATAATTGAAAATATTGAGAAATCGTATGCAGACTTAAGAAAGGGGTTTTTGCCAGTACATGCTTTTATGATTGCTATAACCATTATAATTATACGCTGTCTAAGATATTTGCGCTCACGAATGATATCACTTTGGCAGTCTATTTCGCGTGTCTTGGATACTTAGAATTTAGGTTTGTGAAGAGCAAGAAAAAAGCGGGAAAAAGAATAAGGGATATATAAACAATGAAACGGAAAGTTAGATATATAATTTTTTCTGGTTTATTAAGTCTAATTATAAGTTTTTTCTATAACTGCAGCGTAATTCCAGATTCTTATGAGAAAGAGCTGTTCTTCTATGAGGATAGTATTAAGTTACGTGATTCAAAATACATTAATATGACCAACCTAATTCCTTATAAAGAAACCTTGCTTCTGAAAATAGCCTCTTTATATAAAAGGAAGACAATTATTTTTAATAATAAAATTTTAATTCCGTATAAAACAAAAAAATATTCCAGGAAATTAAAGAATCTTTTCGTGAAAGAATATTATATAAAACCTGTTGATTATGTTCTCATTACAGCAGATATAGTAAATGTCGGAAAAAATTCACTCAAAGTATCTTTCCCTCGAGATGTTCGTGATTGCGTAACAATAAAAATAGGGAATTACCATCGCAATACTAATGATCAGATATTTATCTTATTTAAAGATTCTCATGTTTTGTCCTTAAAGAAAAGCTCTATTACATATCTATATTCAGCCTTGATTGTCTTATCTCTATCTTTGTTATTAGCGTGGATATCGAAAATTTTATTTATTAGAAGACTAGGAACGAAAAAGGATGATATTTATTCAAAGATTCTCATTTCCTTTCTACCTGCGAATATTTTATTCTTCTCGACATATATGATCTCAATGACAGCTGATTTAAAACTATTTGTAACATCGGGTTATTTTTATATGCTGCAGATGATTTCATTGGGTATTACGTATTCTATATTTTTATATAATTGTAATAAGGAAATAATAATTGAAAATATTGAGAAATCGTATGCAGATTTAAGAAAGGGTTTTTTGCCAGTACATGCTTTTATGATTGCTGTAATCGTTATAATTACACGCTGCTTAAGATATCTGCATTCACGGACGATACTATTCTGGCGGTGGTTAAAGTCAAGGTCATTCAGTGATAAATGTGTAATTCTATTTATGTTCCTTCTCATTGTCTGTACTTTACTATTAATTGCACATTTAGAAATAGCGGCAGAGCAGCTGGCAAGTATTGCGTATCTTGCATTGTGTTTTGGTGTCATTATTAAGTTGGTAAAATCAGTAAGAGAAAAAGATTGAATGAATAATAAATTATATAATTTGATAGCGATAATTCTCTTCACAATTCTTGCTCTTATAGTTACCTTTCCTGTTATATTTAATATGAGTAAACTAATCTATGGTTATCCTGATGATACAATTGGAACTTTATCTTGTATTTGGTATTATAAGTTTGCAGTTCTTCATCATTTTAATCCATGTATAAATTTTCACGTTGGTTTTCCTTTTGAAGAATCCTCTCTTGGCTCTGGTGCGATTATTGAGAAGATAATAACAGGTCCTATAGCGATTTTAACTAGTGAAATATTTACATGGAACTTGTTTAGTATTTTGAATTTTGCTTTATCTGCAATTCTAATGTATAGCCTGGTAAGGTATTTGACAGACAACAAAATATCAGCCTTTATCTCAGGAATTATATACGGTTTTTGCCCTCATATTTGTATGCAGTCATTTAATCATATACAGATTGCTGCAATTCAGTGGATGCCTCTCTACATTTTATTTCTTATGAAATTATTATTTGAGAAAAATTATAAAAATGCACTCTTTTGCGGAATTTTCTATGCATTAGTCCTGTTGTCAAACGCATACTATGGCTATTACATGCTTTTGTTTACAGTGATATTTATTGTCTTCTTAGTATTAAAACATATCAAAAATCCAGGAGCAGTGATAAAGAAAAATAGATTCAAAATATTGAAATTAGCTGGTGTAGGCTTTTTAACTTCATTAATTATTATTATTCCATATGAATACAAAATAATTAAGCCAATTTTTTCAAAAGACAAGAATAATCCAGCTGTGTTCAATCGGCCACTACAGGGATTGATATTTTCCGCAGCCCGACCCAAGGATTTTCTGCTTCCTCCGCGTACAAATCCTGTGCTCAAGAATATATCCAAGCCATTTATGTCTCCTGATTTCGGCAGTATGATAGACCATACCTTGTATCTTGGATATACACCGCTAATTCTATCCATTATAGCAGCAGGCTTTTGGTGGAAAAGAAGGGAAAAGGAAAAAGGGAAAATGGGGAAGTTTAATTTTGTTGTACCATTTTTCGTGGCAGTCTTCTTCGTCTTTGGAATTATGTCTTCTCCGCCGTGGATTCCTATTGGCGCAGCGAAGCTGAACAGCGCGCCATTCAAGCTTCCAATGCCGTCATATTTTCTTCATAAAATATTCCCAATGTTCAGGTATTACTCAAGAATGGTTGTTGTAATGATGATATCATTGAGCGTCCTTTCGGGAATTGGGATAAAATTCTTATTAGAAAAATTTAAAATTAAAAATTTAAAATTAAAAATTATTTTTGCAGGTATAATTTTTGTCTTAATAGGAATTGAGTATGTAAATATTCCGCCATTTCATTACTTTGATTCAACACCGCCGGAGGTGTATACATGGCTGGCAAAACAGGATGGAGAGTTTAGCTCTGCTATTGCTGAATATCCGATGCTTGCCGGAAGAACGCCGGAATATGGATATCTGTTCTGGCAGAGGGTACATAAGCAGAAACTTGTTAATGGAGGAGACAGGGCTCGTTTAATGAAGCTCCTATACATTGATAATTCCAAAATCGTCAATCAGCTTAGAGAATGGGGAGTTAAGTATGTGATTATCCATAGGGACTTATACAAAGATTATGAGAAAGACTACAATATTCCTATGCCGATTATTGATGAAGAGAAACTTGGTTTGAGGCTGATAAGGGCTTTTGATCAGAAAAAGAACAAAAATTACAAAGAACAGTATTTTTCTCCGAACATGTATTTTGACAAATTCTTTGGCAAAACAGATGTATATAAGATAAAATAAGAAAACTTAGGAGAAAGGTATTATGCGAGAACTGGTTTTAGTAACAGGCGGTGCGGGGTTTATTGGCTCATATATCGTTGATGAATTGGTGAAAAGAGGTTATAGAGTCAGAGTGCTGGACAATCTTGATCCTCAGGTGCATGGAGATAATGCAGATGTTCCGGGATACCTTAATAAAGAAGCAGAGTTTATAAATGGAGACGTTCGAAGTCCGGATGATGTCAGAAAAGCAATAGAAAATGTTGAGATAATTTTTCATGAGGCTGCTGCTGTCGGTGTCGGGCAGTCAATGTATGAAATCAGAAAATATATGGATGTTAATACGCTTGGTACTGCTAATTTGCTTGAACAGATAATAAAGTGTAAAGGCAAAGTCAAAAAACTCATCGTAGCGTCCTCAATGTCAATATACGGAGAAGGCGAGTATGAATGCTCTAAATGTGGCAGAATATCACCAAAATTGAGACTTGTTGCTCAGTTAGAAAAAAGGCAGTGGGAGATGAAATGTCATATCTGCGGGGAAGAGGCTAAACCAATTCCTACTAATGAAGAAAAACCTTTAAATTCTACATCGATTTATGCGATATCAAAAAAGGACCAAGAAGAGATGTGCTTATGCATTGGAAGAGCGTACAACATACCGACAGTTGCCCTAAGATATTTCAATACATATGGCCCAAGACAGGCTTTATCAAATCCATATACAGGAGTTGCTGCTATTTTTTCATCCAGACTTCTTAATAATCATACTCCAATAATATATGAGGATGGTCTTCAGAGCAGGGATTTTGTGCATGTTGGTGACATTGTACAGGCAAATATGCTTGCAATGGAATCTGGCAATGCTAATTATGAAATGTTTAATGTGGGAACAGGAAGAAGACTATCTATTCTGGATATAGCAAATGCGCTTATGAGCAGGCTGAATTTTAATGGAAAACCTGATATCACTTATCAGTTCAGAGAGGGAGACATCCGTCACTGCTATGCTGATATTTCTAAAACAAAGGAAAAACTCGGATATTCTCCGAAACATAAATTTGAGGACGGAATTGAGGAGCTTGTAAACTGGGTAAAAGAACAGCATGCGGAGGATAGAGTCGAACAGGCAAAAGTAGAGCTTGAAGAAAGAGGATTAACAAGATGAATGTGTTAGTTACAGGTGGTTGTGGATTTATTGGTTCGCACCTTGCTGAAAAATTACTCGGTATTGGGCATGAAGTTTATGTAATAGATGACTTATCAACAGGTAATATTGGAAATATAGAACATCTTCTCACCAATCCAAAGTTTCATCTCAATAAAGACACAATCACAAATGAGTCACTGCTTAGTTTAATAGTGGATAAAGTGGATGTAATATATCATCTGGCAGCTGCGGTTGGCGTGCAACTTGTTGTAGAAAGTCCTATCAGGACAATTCAAACTAACATACATGGAACAGAAGTTGTATTGAAAGTTGCAGCAAAAGAGAATAAAAAAGTACTAATTACATCTACATCAGAAGTATATGGAAAGAGTGAGAAAGTACCATATAAAGAAAATGAAAACTTATTAATTGGCACTCCAACACTGGGAAGATGGAGTTATGCGTGTTCTAAGGCACTAGATGAATTTTTGGCAATGGCATATTGGAAGGAAAAGAAATTACCTGTAGTTATAGCAAGACTCTTTAATGTAATTGGTTCAAGACAAATAGGTCAATATGGAATGGTTGTCCCAAGGTTCATAAGGCAGGCTTTATCAGGAAAGCCGATAACTGTATATGGGGATGGTAATCAGACACGTTGTTTTACGTATGTTGAGGATGTGGTTAATGCCATAATTGCTTTAATGGAAAATGATAAGGCTATTGGTGAAGTATTTAATATTGGAAGTACTGAGGAGATAAGCATAGAAAATCTAGCAAAGAAAATAAAACAGTTGACAAATAGTTCTTCAGAAATAATTCATATTTCTTATGACCAAGCGTATGAACATGGTTTTGAAGATATGCGTAGAAGAATACCTGATATATCTAAATTAAAAAATCTTATAGGTAATTTTTTAAAACATGGATTGGATGAGGAATTGAATTTAATAATAAAAGATTTCAAGTTTTGAATTAAAACAGGGAGATGTTATGAAAGGAATAATTTTATCAGGCGGCACAGGCACAAGACTTTATCCTCTGACAAAGGTTATTAATAAGCATCTCTTGCCTGTTGGGAAAAAGCCTATTATTTATTACGCAATTGAACAACTGGTTAATGCCAATATTACTGAAATCTTAGTGGTTACCGGTGTTGACCACATGGGGGATATGGTTAATACGCTTGGCAGTGGAAAAGAGTTTGGATGCGAATTTACGTACAAGGTTCAGGATGAAGCTGGCGGCATTGCGCAGGCAGTAGGGCTTGGAGAAAGGTTCTCAGAAGGGAATAAGATTATTGCAATATTGGGAGATAATCTGTTTGAAGAAGATTTAAGCATTTATATTAATGAATACAGAAAACAGAAAACAGGCGCGAAGGTTTTTTTGAAAGAGGTAAAAAATCCCAGACGATTCGGTGTAGCAGAAATTGTTGATAATAAGATCAAGGGAATTGAAGAAAAACCAAAAATACCTAAAAGCAAGTATGTGGTAACAGGAGTGTATATGTACGATAGAAGAGCATTTGAGATAATCAAGGGATTGAAGCCCTCTGCAAGGGGAGAACTTGAGATTACAGACGTAAATAACAAATATATAGAACAGGGAGATATGACATATCATGTTCTAAAAGGATGGTGGATAGATGCCGGCACATTTGAATCGCTAAAAAAGGCTAATGAGCTAATTGAAAAAAGGAAGTGTGAGAGTTGAAAGTATTATTAACCGGTTCAAAAGGTATGCTTGCGGAAGAATTTATTTCTGAGTGCCGGAACAGGAAGGATTACACAATTACTGCTCCTGAGGAAGAAGAATGCAATATAACCGATATCTCTTCTATCAAAAATGCAGTGAATAGCATTAATCCTCAGGTGCTGATAAATTGTGCCGCGTATACTGATGTTGATGCATGTGAGAGGAATCAAGAAAAAGCATTTAGTGTTAATGGTGAAGGAGTAAAAAATCTTGCACAGGTCTGCAGGGAGAATGGTATACTGCTTGTTCACTTCTCTACGGATTTTGTATTTGACGGCGAGAAGAAATTTTCATACACAGAAGAAGATAAACCGAATCCACTCAATATATATGGAGAATCTAAGCTTTTGGGAGAACAGTACCTGTTAAATTCACATATCAGATTCTTTTTGATAAGAACTTCATGGATGTATGGAAAGGGAGAGAAGAACTTTGTAAAAGCTGTTATAAGTAAGGCAATTAATCACTCTGAGATCAAAGTTGTTGATGATCAAATTGGGAATCCTACTTGGGCAAGGGATATTGTTGATATAACCTTGAGATTACTTGAGACAAAACAATATGGAATATATAACTATTCAAATGAAGGAGAGTGCAGCTGGTATGGGTTTGCTTGCGAGATTATAAAGATTCTTCAGAATTCAGAAAACAAGTTTCATAATACAAAGGCAATACCGATTAAAAGCGCTCAATTAAAAAGAGCGGCAAAGAGGCCTGCATATTCTGCGCTAAATAAAAGTAAAATTAAGTCTGCGGTCGGTATTGATGTTCCACATTGGAGGGAAAGTTTAAAAAAGTTCTTAATAGAGGGGAGTGAATTATGATTAATGGTGTTAAAATAAAAAAACTAAAGGCAATTCCTGACGAACGCGGTCATGTTATGGAGATATTCAGGGAGGATGATGAAATTTTTTCCAGGTTTGGACAAGTCTATATAACTACTGCTTATCCTGGTGTTGTTAAAGCATGGCATTATCATAAGAAACAGACAGATAATTTTGCATGCATCAGAGGGATGATGAAAGTAGTTCTTCATGACAGCAGAACCGGTTCTCCTACAAAGGGAGAGATTAATGAATTTTTTATAGGAGAGCATAATAACTTGCTTATACAGATCCCTAAAATGGTAACGCATGGTTTTAAATGCATAAGTGAATACGAGGCCATAATACTTAATTGTCCTACAGAATGTTATAATCACAAAAATCCTGATGAATACAGAATGGATCCGCATAAAAGCGATATTCTATATGACTGGAGCAGGAAAAACGGCTGATGAAAATGAATATATTGGTTACTGGTGGATGTGGTTTTATAGG